>NZ_JBHVVI010000016.1:0-116003 GCF_042883685.1 Kitasatospora sp. NPDC058190 | reverse complement strand
CAGCCGCTGGCCTGGACGGCGTTCTTGTAGTGCTGGTTGCCGGTGTCCGGCTTCTTCGGGTCGCAGGAGGACTGGGCGTCCGTCGCCCAGGCCGCGTACTCGTCGTCGGCCTGGGCCGAGGCCGTCCAGGCGGCGTTGAGCTGGTCGACCAGCTGCTGGCCGCCGGGCAGCTTGTCGGTCTTCAGCTGGCCGAGCTTGGTCTGCAGCTCGCGCCGCTTGCCGGCCGCGGCGGCCAGGGCCTGCTGCGAGTCCGGGAGCTTGTCGCACTTCTGCACCGAGGCGACGGCGGAGACCACCGAGCTGCGGCTGTCGCTCGCCGTGCCCAGCAGGTCCGACAGCGGCTGCGCCTGGGCCTTGACCTCCGGGTCGACCGCCGCGCCGGAGCCGCTCGCGCTCGCCGTGCCGGACGCGGTGCTGCTGCCGGTGGCGGCGACCGGGGTGGTCTTCTGGGCGCCCTTGGTGTCGTCCCCGCCGCCGCTCATCAGCACGGCGACCAGCACGCCGGCCACCGCGCAGCCCGCCACCACACCGCCGATGACCAGCTTGCCGGACGGGCGGCCGCCGCGGGCGGAGCCGCCGCCCTGGGTGGCGTCCGGGTCCGGCCCGTAGGTGTTCTGGCCGTAGGCCTCCTGGCCGTAGCCCTGCGCGGGATACACCGGCTGCTGCGGCTGCGGCGCGTAGCCCTGGTAACCGGGCGCGGCCTGCGGCGGGACGCCGTACCCGGACTGCTGCACCGGGTAGCCGCCCTGCGGGTCGCCCGCCGGGTACGGCGGGAGGTGCTGGGTCTCCGGGGCCTCGGGCTGCGGGCTGCCGTAACCGGGCTGGGGGGCGTAACCCGGCTGCGGCGCGGCGCCCCACGGGGGCTGCTGGGCCGGCACGGCCTGGGTCGGCATCGCGTGCGCGCCCTCGCCGAGGTACTCCGGCTGGCCGGACGGCTGCCCGACCGGCGGCACGGCCGTGGGGCCCTGCGGATGGCCCGGCTGGCCCTGGGGCTGGCCGGGCTCCGGACGGAACAGATCGTCCAGGTTGAAGTCACCCGAGTTGGGGTACGACCGGCGCTGGCTCAACGCGATTCCTCACCTGGGCCGGACCGCGGGCTGACGGCGGACCACATCTCGTCGGTTCTTGGGAGCATCACAGTTCCTTGGACGTCGCGCCCACGCTACCGGTTCGCCTCACCGGGTGACCACGTGGGCGGGACAATCCCACACGCTCCCTGCACAGACGATCCCAGGACCCGTCCCGCCGTCCGACGGGCCCCAGGACGGGCCCCCTAGGCCGCCTCCGCGTCCACCCGGGCGTGGAACTCGCGCACCACCCGCTGCTCCCGGTAGGGCTCCAGCCGGCGCCGGAACTCGTCCAGGTACTCCACGCCCCGGTTGGAGCGCAGCCCGCTGAGCAGCCGCACCGCCTGGGTGCCCGTCTCACAGGCGCGCTCCAGGTCGCGCTGCTGGAGCTGGGCGGTGGCGAGGAGCACCAGGTCCACCGCCCGGCGGCGGACCCGGGTCGGCGGGTGCAGGTCGAGCGCCCGGCGGGCGTAGTGCTCGGCCTGGCCGGCCTGCTCCAGGTCCCGGTGGCAGTGGGCGAGCTCGTCGGCGAGGTAGGCGTCGTCGAAGTGGGCGATCCAGTCCGGGTCGTTTTCCGCGCGACGCTTCCCCATCATCTCCAGCGCCTTGGCCGACACCGCCTCGCAGGAACGGGCGTCGCCGAGCAGGGCGTGGCCGCGGGCCTCGGCGGCGTAGAACATCGCCATCGCCGTCGGGGTGGCGACCGTCCGGGCGCCCTCCTGGGCGGCGCGGGCCAGCTGGGCGATCTCCCGCGGGTTGCCGAGGGTGGCCGCCAGGTGGCTCATCGAGGCGGCCAGCACGTAGCCGCCGTAGCCCCGGTCGTCGGCGGCCTGGGCCAGCCGCAGGGCCTGGATGTAGTAGCGCTGGGCCAGCCCGGGCTGCCCGGTGTCCACCGCCATGTAGCCGGCCAGCTCGGTCAGCCGGGCCACCGCGGCGAAGAGCTGGCGACCGGTCTCCTCCCGGTAGGCGCCGCCGAGCAGGCCGGAGACCACCGAGTTGAGGTAGTGCACGACCACCGGGCGGACGTGCCCGCTGCCGAAGCGGTGGTCCAGGTCGACCAGCATCGCGGTGGTGGCCTTGATCGCGGCCACGTCGGTCGGGCCGACCCGGGGGCCGCCGCTGCGCGCCACCACCGGGTCGGGCGGGGTGATCAGCCAGTCCCGGCTGGGCTCCACCAGGGCCGAGGCGGCGACCGTCGCCCCGGTCAGGAAGTCCCGCCGGCCGACGTCACTGCGCCACAGCTCGCACACCTGCTCCAGGGCCGCGTTCAGGGTCGGCGCGAACTGCAGCCCGATGCCGGAGCTGAGGTTCTTGCCGTCGGCCATGCCGATCTCCTCGACCGACACGCTGCGGCCGAGCTTGCGGCCCAGGGCCTCGGCGATCACGGCCGGCGCCTGCCCGCGCGGCTGCTGCCCGCGCAGCCAGCGGGCCACGGAGGTCTTGTCGTAGCGCAGGTCCAGTCCGTGCTCCGCGCCGCACAGGTTGACCCTGCGCGCCAGGCCGGCGTTGGAGCAGCTGGCCTCCTGGATCAGTTGCTGCAGACGCTCGTTGGGCTGTCGTGCGACGAGTGGTCTCGCGGCCATTGGGCTTCGCCTCCCCACACCCTCCGGTCCCGGCCGGCGGGCGACGATTCTGCTGATCTGTTGCCGACTGTCCGACCGTCCAAGGAATCTGACACCAGGTTAGCGATCAGCAACGCCAGCGGGATACCCACGGTGACGAACCGCACCCCCCGCGCGCCCTGGGTAATGCTTCCGTGCGCCCCCGCTGCGCCCGCCTCCGCCCGCCCCAACTCGCTTGAGTCACCGGTTCGGGTGACATTGCCGGGATGCACCCGACCGGGCCCCTCCGGGCCGTAACCAGCCTCACACACGGTAGTTGAGCAGCGCGTGGAAGACATCCCCGACGCCCCCGGCCAGGACAAGAGCGCCGAGCTGCCCCCGATGCTGATCGAAGCCGTCGGCTACGCCGAGAACCGCCACTGGGAGGTGGCCCCGGGCGCCTGGCTGATCGACGGCGACGGACCCGCCCGCTGCTCCTGCGGCGACCCGCGCTGCACGCTGCCGGGCGCCCACCCGCTGGACGCGGACTGGGCCCGCAAGGCGAGCGCCGGGCCGGGCGCGGTGCGCCGCTGGTGGACCGAACGGCCCAAGGCCTCGATCCTGCTGCCCACCGGCCGGTCCTTCGACGTCCTGGACGTCCCGGAGACCGCCGGGTGCCTGGCGCTGGCCCGGATGGAGCGGATGGACCTCCAGCTCGGCCCGGTCGTGGTGCTGCCCGCCGCGCCCGGCCGGGTGGGGCGGCGACTGCACTTCCTGGTGCTGCCCGGGGTCGCGGCCAAGCTGCCGGAGATGCTCCGCAAGCTGGGCTGGCCGCCCGGACGGCTGGACCTGGTCGCCCGCGGTGAGGGGGACTGGACGGTCGCCCCGCCGTCCCGGATCGGCTCCACCGGCTACGCCCAGTGGGCCCGCTCCCCCTCCGCGCTCAACCGCTGGCTGCCGGACGCCGCCGAACTGATCAGCCCGCTCGCCTACGCGTGCGGCCGCGAGGCGCCCGCGCAGCACGCCCAGGCCGCCCAGCCGGCCGGCGTCTGACCCCCGGATCCTGCCGCCCCGCGCCCGATCGGGTGAGGGCGTGCACCGCGCGACACCCCGCGCCCGAGTGACGGGCCTTGTCTCCCACCGGAGGCGGGGCCCGTCACACGCATGTGCGGATAAGACCCGGATCTACCCGCTGGTCAAGCGAAGAAGCCCCTCGTACGAGTGACAGCGCTCAAGGATTGCCATGATCGGCCGAGGGGAGGAATTGCGGTGTGAGGGGACGCCGGAAGGGTCGCTCGGACGGGGAAGCCGGGCGAGGCGGTGGAGGGGAAACGGGAGGGAACGGAGGGGACCGGGAGGGAACCGGGGAGGACGGGAAGGGCCCGCTGCACGGGGAGCAGCGGGCCCTGATCGTTCGTACCGGCCGTTGTCGTTGCCTGTCGGCCGTTGCCGTCCGTGCCGGTCGTTCCGGCCGGACGGACGCATCAGGCCTGGGCGACGAACACGTGCTGGGCGATGTCCTTGCCCAGCTCCGCCGCGGTGTCCCCGGTGCCGACCAGCACACCGGCCACACCGGTGTTCACCTTCACCGTGGAGCCCGGCCGGACGCCGGCCCGGCGCAGGGTGCTCATCAGCTCGCTGTCGGTCTGGATCGGCTCGCCGATCCGGCGGACCACCACGCTGGCGCCCGCGGCGCCCGGCTTGACGGTGTCCAGCGGGACGAGCGCGGCGTCGAAGCCCTCGCCCTCGGCCTTGGCGTCGCCCAGCTCGTCCAGGCCCGGGATCGGGTTGCCGTACGGGGACTGGGTCGGGTGGCCGAGCATGGCGAGCACCTTGCGCTCGACCGTCTCGCTCATCACGTGCTCCCAGCGGCAGGCCTCCTCGTGCACCTGCTCCCACTCCAGGCCGATCACGTCGACCAGCAGGCACTCGGCGATGCGGTGCTTGCGCATGACACGCACCGCGAGTCGGCGGCCCTCCTCGGTGAGTTCGAGGTGGCGGTCCCCCGCGACCTGGAGCAGGCCGTCGCGCTCCATCCGGCCGACCGTCTGGCTGACCGTGGGACCGCTCTGCTCCAGGCGCTCGGCGATCCGGGCGCGCATCGGGACGATGCCCTCTTCCTCCAGTTCCAGGATGGTGCGAAGGTACATCTCAGTGGTGTCGATCAGCCCAGACATCGCCGCTGGCTCCGTTCTTCGGTGTCCTCACCGCCAATTCTGACGTACCGCACCGACAAGCGGGCCCGCCCAGGGGTTTCCGGTACCGGTTTTCGTTCCTGTTGACAGCTGTGCTGCCGGGGCGCCACCGTGCTCGCCGTAGCTTTCTCCACTGGCGGTCTGGACCACCCCGGCCGCCCCACCGGCCGGGGCCCCCACCGGCAGAGAGCGGAGGCAACCGATGAACGACCTGGTCGGCAGGTACTTCGACGCCGCGATCGAACACCTGCGGCGGGTCCGCGAGGAGGAGGCCGGCGCCATCGAGGCGGCCGCCGCCCTGCTGGCGGAGGCGATCTCCGAGGGCCGCCGGGTGTTCACCTTCGGCGCCGGGCACTCCTCGCTGCCGGCCCAGGACGTGGTCTACCGCGCCGGCGGGCTGGTCCCGATGAACCTGCTGAACGTGCCCGGGATGGCCGGGGTGACGACGATGCCCGCGCCGCTGGCCTCCGCCCTGGAGCGGGTCTCCGGGCTGGCCACCGCCACCCTGGACCTCACCCCGGCGACCGCCGGGGACCTGCTGTTCCTGATCTCGCTGTCCGGCCGTCAGGTGATGCCGGTCGAGCTGGCCCGCCACGCCCGGGACCGCGGCCTGAAGGTGATCGGGCTGACCTCGCTGGCCTACCCGGGCGAGGTGCCCTCCGCGCACCCCTCCGGCAGCTACCTGAAGGACCATTGCGACGTGGTGCTGGACAGCAAGGTGGCGGTCGGCGACGGCGAGCTGACCCACCCGGGTGCCGAGACCTCCTTCGGCCCGGTCTCCACCATCGTGACCAGCGCGCTGATGCAGGCCGTGGTCGCCTCCGCGGTCGGCCGGCTCGCCGACCGGGCCGCCACCGGGGACGCCCCCGCCCCGCCGCTGTTCCGCTCCGGCAACGTCCCGGGCGGCACCGAGTGGAACGCCAAGCAGATGGCCGAGAACGCCGAGCGCGTCCTCTACACCTACTGACGCACGCCGGGGGCCGATCCCGGCCCACGCTGGGTGCCGGGCCGAACACGGGGCGTATCGGACAAGCCACCGGGGCTTCCCGGCCAATGCGGGCGGCCCCGCGGCCCGTGAGGCGTACCGGGAAGCCGCCCGGGGCAGGAGAGCGGTGCGACCGGAGCGACGGGTGGGGGCCGAACATGGCGTCTGGTGCGGGACGGACCGGGTGGGTGCGCGAGCGCGAGCTGCTGCCCGAGTTCTTCTGGGCCGCCGACACGGCCTCCCTGCGGGGCCAGCGCCGCGCGGTGCTGCTCTCCGCCTGGGAGCTGCTCCTGCTGCTGGTCGCCGCGGCGACCGGCTCGGCCGACGGCGAGCCCTGGGCCTGGCCGGCGGCCGCGGCCTACGTGGGCGCGATGGCACTGGCCGTGGTGATCAGCCGGCAGAACCCGCAGGGCCTCTGGTACGAGGGCCGGGCCGCCGCCGAGTCGGTGAAGACACTGGCCTGGAAGTTCGCCGTCCGGGCCGACGCCTACCAGCCGCCGCCGCGCAGCCTGCCGGACGCCGAGGGCCTGTACCGCTTCCAGCTCGACCGGGTGCTCGGCGCCTTCCGGGACAGCCCGGTCGCCGCGCCGGGTCCGGGGGTGGAGCACGCCGGGATCACCGAGGCCATGCGCGACCTGCGCGACCAGCCGCTGGCGGTGCGCCGCGAGGTGTACCTGAACGAGCGGATCCGGGTGCAGCACGACTGGTACCGCACCAAGGCCCGCTACTGCGCCCGGGCCGGGCACTGGGCCGGCGTGCTGGGCGTGCTGCTGCCGGCGCTGGGCCTGGCGCTGGCGGTGCTGCGGGCGCTCGGCGCGTACACCTACGACGCACTGGGCACGGTCTCCGCGGTGGCCGCCTCGGTCACCGCCTGGGCGCAGCTGCGCCAGTACCGCCCCCTGGCCGCCGCGTACGGGCTGGCGGCCGACGAGCTGGAGCTGATCCGCCTCCAACTCGCCCAACTGGACCTTGAGTCGGTGGACGCCGAGGAGATCTGGGCCCGGCTGGCCCGGGACGCCGAGGACGCGGTGTCCCGCGAGCACACCACCTGGCAGGCCCGCCGGGAGGTGCGCACCACCACCGACCGGGAGCACTGAGGAGGAACGCGTGGCGTTACGGATGGTCAAAACGGCGGACGGCCGCGCCCTTGCCGTCGAGTCCCTCGGCGACCCGCGCGGCCGTCCGGTGTTCCTGCTCCACGGCATGCCCGGCAGCCGGGTCGGCCCGCACCCGCGCAGCACCGTGCTGTACCGGCTGGGAGTGCGGCTGATCTCCTACGACCGGCCCGGCTACGGCGACTCCACCCGGCTGTTCGGCCGCCGGGTGGCCCACGCGGCGGCCGATGTCCGCACCATCGCCGACGAGTTGGGGCTGGGCGGCTTCGCGGTGCTCGGCCGCTCCGGCGGCGGCCCGCACGCCCTGGCCTGCGCGGCCCTGCTGCCGGAGCGGGTGAGCCGGGTCGCGGTCCTGGTGGGCCTCGCGCCGCGCGACGCGACCGGCCTGGACTGGTACGCCGGGATGACCCCGTCCAACATCCGCGCCTACCGGGAGGCGGAGCGCGGGCACAGCCGGATCGCGGACTCGATGGAGTTCCGCTCGCGGCAGATCAAGGACGACCCGGTCCGGCTGCTGAAGGGGCTGCGCACCGAACTCTCCCCCGCCGACCGGGAGGTGGTGGCGGACAGCGGGCTGCGGCAGATGCTGCAGAGCAACTACCGGGAGGCGTTCCGGCACGGCGCGGACGGCTGGATCGACGACGTGCTGGCCTTCACCGCCGACTGGGGGTTCGAGGTCGGGTCGATCCGGGTGCCGACCTGGCTGTGGCACGGCGCGGACGACCAGTTCTCGCCGGTCGACCACTCCCGCTGGCTGGGCGACCACATCCCGGGCTCCGAACTGTTCCTGGAACCCGGGGCGGCGCACTTCGGGGCGTTCCGGGTGATGACCACCGCCCTGGCGTGGGCGGCCGGCTAGGACCGGGGCGCGGCTGGCCTGGCTAGGCCTTCACCGGGGTCAAGGGTTCGCCCCCGCCCAGTACGGCCACGATGTTGTCCACCGCGAGGCCGCCCATCGCCTGCCGGGTGCGGACGGTGGCGCTGCCCAGGTGCGGGACCAGCACCGCGCGCTCCTGGGCGAGCAGGGTGGCCGGGACGTCCGGCTCGTGCTCGAAGTTGTCGACGGCGGCGGCGAACAGCGCCCCGGACTCCAGCGCGGCGGCGAGGGCCTCCTCGTCCACCACGCCGGCGGTCATGCTGACCACCACCGCGCCGCGCGGCAGCATCGCCAGTCGGCGGGCGTCCAGCAGGTGCCGGGTCTCCTCGGTGCACGGGCAGGTGACGACCAGCACGGTGGAGGTGGCGAGCAGCTCCTCCAGCGGCTTCCACTCCGCGCCCTCGGCCTGCTCCGGTGGCAGTTCGCGGCGGTTGTGGTAGCTCACCGGCATGTCGAAGGCGCGGGCCCGGCGGGCCACCGCCTGCCCGATCCGGCCCATGCCGAGCACACCCAGCGGGGTGCCGGCCAGCTCCAGGCCGAGCAGGAAGTTCGGCCCCCAGGTCCAGGGCGTGCCCGAGCGCAGCAGGCGCTCGCCCTCGCCGAGCCGGCGGGTGGCGGCCAGCAGCAGCGCCCAGGTCGTCTCGGCGGTGGCGGTGGTGAGCACCCCGGGGGTGTTGGTGACGTGCACGCCGCGCTCGGCGCAGGCGGCCAGGTCGATGTTGTGGAAGCCCACCGCGTGATTGGCGACGATCTCCAGCTGCGGGCCCGCCGCCTCCAGGAACTCCGCGTCCACCCGGTCGTTCAGGGTGGTGAGCACGGCCCGGCGGCCGCGGACGGCGTCGAGCAGCTCGGCCCGGTCCATCTGCACGTCGGTGTCGCGGCAGGTGACGGCGTACCGGGCGGTGAGCCGCTCGATGACGCCGGGCGCGAGGCGCCGGGTGACCAGAACCGGGGGCGGGGTGTCACTCATGGTTCGGCAGCGTACCCCGCCCCCTCCTGGTCACACCGGCTGCGGCTCCAGGTCGCGGTTGATCCGCTTCCAGCCGCGCGCCGACACCGTGTTGGGGTGTTCCTCGCCGAGCTGCCGGATCAGCTCGGCGATCGCCCGGGCGCGCCGCTCGGCGGCCTCGGTGTGCCGGCCGGCCGCCCGCAGGGTGATCGCCAGGTTGGCCTCGCAGGCCACCGCGTCCGGGTGCTGCGGCGAGTAGCGCTCGCACAGGCCCTGGTAGGCGGCCCGGCCGAGCTCCTCGGCGAGCTCTGTCCGCCCGTCGTCGCCGTAGGCGTTGGCCAGGTTGATCACCGCGTTGAGGGTGTACGGGTGCGCCGCCCCGACCGAGCGGGTCAGCCCCTCGACGGTGAGCCGGCCGCGCTCGATGGCGCCCTGGACGTCGCCGCTGCCGCGCAGGTAGATGCCCAGGTTGTTGGCACAGGCCAGGGTGAACGGGTGCTCGTCGCCGAACAGCCGCCGGTGGCCCTCGAACACGGTGGAGCAGAGGTCCCGGGCGGCCTCCTTGTCGCCGGAGGCGCTGTGGTCGGCGGCCAGGTTGAGCGCGCAGGCCAGCGCGTCGGGGGCGTCGGCGCCGTAGCGCTCCAGGTAGCGCTCGTAGGTCTCCTTGGTGATCCGGCGGGCCTCGGCGAGCTGGCCGATCCGGCGCAGCGAGACCGCCAGCGACTTGGCGTTGCGCAGGTTCTCGGGCAGGTCCGGGTCGAGCACGTCGCCGAGGTCGGAGGTGACCTCCTGGAGCAGGTCCACCGAGCCGCGGTAGTCGCCCAGTTCGCGCAGGTCGCGGGCCAGGTTGGACTTGGTGGACAGGGTGTAGGGGTGCCTGGGGCCGAGCACGGCGGTGCGCCGGTCCAGGGTCTCCTGGTCGAGTTCGCGGGCGGCCTCGCTGTTGCCGACCAGCCGGTAGTCGATCGCCAGGTTGTTCGCCATGGAGAGCGTGCGCGGGTTGTCGTCGCCGAACAACTCCCGGAACTGCTCCAGGATCTCCTGGTCCAGGTCCAGTGCGGCCTGGAACCGGCCGAGCGCCCGGCGGTCGGCGCCGAGCGAGCCGGCCGTCATCAGGGTGTAGGGGTGGTGCTCGCCGAGAAGCGCCCGCTGGCGCTCCAGGGTGGCTTCGTCCAGGGCCAGCGCCTCGGCGTAATTGCCTTGGGAGCGGAGCACGTTGGCGAGCTGGAAGCGCAGCAGCAGGGTCTGCCGGTCGTCCTCGCCGAGCTTGCTGGTCCACTCCGCGTCCAGCGCGTGGCCGAGGTCGCGGGCGCGGTCCAGCTCGCCGCGCTTCCACAGGTAGCGGACCCGGTCGATGAGCAGCTGGCGGGTGTCCGCCTCGTCGCAGTTGTGCGCCTTGGACGGCGACAGGTGCGGCCAGATCTCGTCGAAGGCGGGCCAGTTGGCCGGGTCGTCGGTGTCGCCGAGGACGGGCCGGGCGCCGGTGAGGATGCGATGCACCTCGTGGACGGCGATCTCCTGCTCGTCGTCGCTCATCCCGGCCCGGATCACCGCCTGGACGAGCCGGTGCACCTGGAAGCTGTTGCTGCCGGCGTCGACCTTGGCCAGCGCGTACCGGCCGATCGCCTGGATCACCTTGCCCAGCATGAACTTGTCGCTGAGGTCGGCGTCGAACTTCACCAGCGCCCGGATCATCTGGTCGCTGTAGAAGAGGTTCATCGAGATCGGCTCGGGTGCGAAGAAGGCGCACAGCTGCAGCAGCCGCACCGCCGCCGGGGACTGCTGGCGCAGCCGCCCGATCGAGACGTTCCAGGTCGCGGCGACCGGGGTCGGGTAGTCGGTGGGGTGGTCGACGGCGAGCGCCCGGGCCGCCTCGGCGTGCAGCTGGGCGACGTAGGTCTCCACCGGGGTGCCGGTGGTGTCCAGCCAGGCGGCGGCCACCTCGACGGCCAGCGGCAGGTCGCCGACGGCCTCGGCGACCCGGTCGGCGTCCGCGCGGGAGAGGCTGCGGGCGCGCCGGCACAGGTGCTCGACGCTCTCGCCGCGGGTGAAGACGTCGACCTCCAGCGCCTCGGCGTGCCCGGTCCAGGCCTGGTTGCGGGAGGTGACCAGGATGTGGCCGGAGCCGCCGGGGAAGAACCGGCGGATCTCGGCGGGCTCGTCGGCGTTGTCGAAGATCAGCAGCCAGCGCGAGGTGGGCACGCCGCGGCGCAGCGCCTCGCGGGCGGCCTCGGCGGCCTCGGTGACCGAGTCGCCGACCCGCAGGCCCAGCCGGCGGGCGAGTTCGGCCAGCGCCGGGGCGACCAGCTCGGTCTGCTCGGCGTCGATCCACCACACCAGGTCGTAGTCGGACATGAAGCGGTGGGCGTACTCCAGCGCCACCTGGGTCTTGCCGACGCCGCCGAGCCCGTACAGGGTCTGCGGGGTGGGCAGTACGGCCGCCATGCCGCCGCGCAGCTGGTTGCGCAGCTGCTCCAGGACGGCGGCGCGGCCGGTGAAGGAGGGGTTGCGCGGCGGGACGTCCCACACCGAGGGCTTGCTGCCGGGGAAGCGCGGCCCGCCGCTGGGGGCGTCGTCGAGCGCGACGTCGCCGCGGCCGAGCGCCCGTAGCAGGCTCTGGATCGACTGGGTCTCGTCGCGGCCGACCAGGTCCACCGGGTTGCGGTTGCTGAACGGCGCGGTGAGCCGGACGTCGCCGACCCGCACGGGCAGCAGCTGGCGCCGGGTGCCGGAGGGGTCGGAGCTGACCACCGACTCCCACAGCGCCCGCGCCTGCGGGGAGCGCTGGTAGGCGGGCGAGAGCACGGCGACCGTGCGGTAGGCGGAGTCGATGCCGCGCTCGGTCTCCTCGCGCGGGTCGGTGCCGGCGCTGAGGTCGCGCGGCAGCACCCGGAAGCCGGCCCTGGTCAGGACCGACTCGATCCAGTCCGCCCACATCCGGTCCTCGGGCACGTAGGACAGGTAGAGGTCGGCGGGGACGGACGGACGGCGGCGGGTGAAGGCGTCCACGTAGCGCAGCCGCACTTCCTCGTCCATCGACGGCAGGCCGGTGACCCGCCCCTCGGTGATCATGGAGGTGAGCCGCTCGCAGGCGGCCAGCATCGAGGTGGGGGTGCCGGTCTGGTCGCCGAAGGTGGCGAGGATCTCCTCGTAGGCGTAGAACGGCCGGTACGGGATCTCCACCGAGCCCCAGTACTGGGCGAGCTCGTCGCCGCCCAGGCCGGACGGCAGGCCGTCGAAGCGGACCCGGGCGAGCGCGCGGCCGGCGTCCGCCTTCTCCTTCTCGCCCTCGTCGATGCGCATCGGGACGGGCAGGATGCGGATGCCGCGCTCGCGGTAGCGGTCGTGGATGTGCTGGGCGATCCGGGAGGCGCCGTCGATGGACTGGTCGCTGAGGGTGAAGCAGACCACCAGGTCGTCGGGCATCTGCACGGTGCAGATCTCGGCGATGTCGGACAGGCCGGTGCGGGAGTCGATCAGCACGTAGTCGTAGCGCTTGGCCATGTCGGCCTTGAGGGCGTCGAAGAACTGCCCGCCGTCGAAGCGGTCGTAGAAGATGTCCCAGTCGAGGTGGGTGACGGCCTCGGAGTAGTCCCGGTTGAACTGGCCGGCGGAGAGGAAGTCCAGGCTGCCGCCGGAGGGGAAGTGCGGCCAGGAGAGCGAGAGCGCGTGCGGGTGCACCCGCGCGAAGTCCAGGTGCCAGCCCTCGGCGTGCTCGACCGGGCGCAGCGCCTCCTCGCGGTACTCGGCGATCAGGTCCATCATCCCGGTGGTGCCGGCCAGGGAGGCCGGGTCGAGGAAGGGGTGGAAGAACTTGGCCAGGCCGGGCGCCTCCAGGTCCCAGTCCACGGTGAGCACGCGGAATCCGTTGGCCGCCAGGATCCAGGCGGTGTTGGCGAGGGCCATGGTGCGGCCGGTGCCGCCCTTGTACGAGTAGAAGGTGATGATCCGGCCGTTGCGGTCCTGCACCGCCGCCTCGCGCTGGGCGGCGAGTTCGGCGGCGGTGAGGCCGCCGAGGCGGAGGTTCCTGGTGCGGTTCTCGCTCATCGTGGTCCTCCCAAGGGCGCCATCCCGTCATCGGGGTCATCGCCGTTGTCACGGTCGGTGCGGTCGTTGCGGTCGGGGTCGTGCGGGTCCGGGCCGAAGGAGTCGACCCGGTGCCCGCCTTCTTCGGGGCCGTCCGGGCCGTAGGGACTCGGGCCGCGCCGGAAGGCCTCCCGCAGGCTCGGCCGGGGTGCCGGCGGCTCCTCCGGTTCGGCTCTGGTGCGGCTCTCGAAGGCGTACTTGGCCTTCATCGCCGCCCGGGGCAGCGCGTCGTCGAAGTCCTCCAGGGTGTTCAGCCCGGTCGGGCCGGTCACCCCGAGGAAGCTGGGGCGGCCGGCGCGCCGGGTGATCCGCAGCGTCTGGTCGCTCAACCCGACCAGCTCGCCGCCGTCTCCGTCGCACTCGGGGTCGTCGGTGTTCCACGGTTCGAGGACGCTCACCCAGGTGGCGTCGGAGCGGTCGAAGCGGCGGACCAGTTCCCGCCGGCGCGGGTCGCGCAGCGCCCACCGGTCCAGCAGCAGCAGTCCGGGGGCCTCGGCGTTGCCCTCGATGATCGACTCGACCTCGTCGTCGAACTCGTGGACGGTCGGTTGGAACCCCAACTGCCGTGCCAGGCGCACCGCGTGCTGCGCGATCGGCGACCCGGCCGGGCGGTAGGGGTGCCAGTCGGTGCGCTTGGCGCCGTAGAAGTCGGGATTGCGGTCCGGCGGCAACTCCCCCTGGTGGTAGGCGAGTACGGAGATCCGCAGCTGCTTGGTCGGGGCGGTCACGTTGAAGGCGCTGGGGAGCGTGTTGAAGTCCAGCCGCCGCCCGACCGGGATCACCGTCTCCTCCGCCACCTGCACGATCCGCGCCGCCAGCCGGTGCACGGCCAGTTCGTAGGCGGAGCGGAAGTAGGTCAGCTTCATCAGCGCGTACAGGCCCTCGGTGGCGTAGTCGGGCCCGAACCCCGCGTGGTTGAACTGCAGTTCACTGGCCACCTTGGGCAGCCGGTAGCGGCTCATCGGCGCCCAGAGCACCGGAACGACGCCACTGGTGCGCTCCGCGTCGATGGTCGCCGGATAGACCGGACGGCGGGTGAAGGCGTGCCACTCCTGGCCGCACGGAACGCTGTTGAAGTAGCGGGGTGAGTACAGCGGCACGAACACCCGGCAGGTCGCCAACTCCTCCGACAGCCGGTCGGCCCACAACTCGCCCTGATGCATGGACTCGTCCATGAACCCGACCGGCACCCCGGCCGGGACGGTGGTGAGTTGCAGCACCGCCTCGCACAGGTCCCGGTACAGCTGCCGAACCCAGTGGTTCGGGTCTCCGGCTCCGCGCGCACCGGACTTGGGGGTGTGCGCGTAGGAGAGGAAGAAGTACGGCCGGGCGTCGTCCTCGTCCCAGCCACGGTCAGTCACACGTGCCTCCCCCGGGCCCGTCGGCAACCTGGTTCCCGCAGCCCCCGTGCGGCGGGGCTTCAGTGTAGGAACGACTGACACCCCAATGGAATAGCACAACGCCTCGCACGAATTGACATGACCGAAACGATGCCGCTGTGCTCGCTGTAGAGCAGTACCCTCGTTTCGGCCATCGCGAAACGATCAGGGGAGGCACCCGTGGACCAGCTCAACTGGCAGAGGTCGAGCTTCAGTGGCACCAACACCAACTGCCTCGAAATCGCCTCCGAGGGCGAGTTCGTCTACATCCGCGAGTCGGACAACCCCGACCTCGTCGTCACCACCACCCGCACCAAGCTCAACGCCTGGATCCTGGGCGCCAAGGACGGCGAGTTCGACCACTTCGTCGGCCTCTGATCCTTACGAGTCGTAGCGGGCGGCCAGGGTCCGGACGGTGTCGGCGATGCGGTCGCGGAGTTCGGCCGGTTCGAGCACCTCGACGTCGGCACCGAAGCGCAGGAACTCCCCGTGGGCGTGGTCGATCGACTCGATCGGCACCCAGGCCTCCTTCGCGGGAGCCACCCCGAGGCGGCGGGCGCCCTCCGGGGTGAGCCGCACCAGCGCCTCCCCGGTGTGCAGCCGGGCGCGGAAGTCCTCCAGGTACGTCCTCCAGTAGGCTGCCAGGTCGAAGCCGTCCGGTACGGCGAACTCCTCGTCCAGCTCGCCTAGTTCGATCACCTGGTCGACCCGGTAGGTGCGCGTCCCGGACGGCCCGGCGGCGACCAGGTACCAGCGGCCGGCCTTGAGCACCAGCCCGTACGGCTCCACCCGCCGCTCGATCTCCTCCGGCGCCCGCCACCGCCGGTACCGCAGCACCACCGCCCGGCGCGCCCACACCGCAGCGGCGACGGCCGCCAGGTGCGGGGTGTCGTCCGCCTCGCCGTACCAGCCGGGGGCGTCGAGCAGGAAGCGCTCCTGGATCCGCCCGGCGTGCTCGCGCAGCTCGGCTGGAAGGGCGGCCCGCAGCTTGAGCTGGGCGGTGGCGAGCGCCTCGCCCAGGCCGAGTTCGGCGGCGGTGCCCGGGAGCGCGGCGAGGAAGGCGGCCTGCGCCTCGTCGGCCGTCAGCCCGGTGAGACGGGTCCGGTAGCCGTCGACCAGCCGGTAGCCGCCCGCGTGCCCGGCCTCGCCGTACAGCGGGATGCCGGCGGCGACCAGCGCCTCGACGTCCCGGTAGACCGTACGGACCGAGACCTCCAGCTCCTCGGCCAGCTGCTGGGCGGTCATCCGGCCACGGTTCTGCAGCAGGAGGAGCAGGGCGACCAGCCGACTCGCGCGCATGCCGCCCAGTATCCACTGACAGCAGATGTCAGTGGAGCGGTCCTAGCCTCCGCTCCATGAACGACTTCGACTTCCTGCACGGCTCCTGGGACGTGGCCAACCGCCGCCTCACCGCACCGCTCACCGGCGGCGGCACCTGGGAGGAGTTCCCCGGCCAGTCCGTGATCCGGCCGCTGTTCGGGGGTGCGGGCAACATCGACGAGATCGCCTTCCCCACCCTCGACCGCCGAGGCGCGACCCTGCGGCTGTTCGACCGTGCGACCGAGCAGTGGTCGATCTACTGGTCCGACAGTCGGACGGGACGGCTCGACCCCCCGGTGATCGGCGGCTTCACCGGCGAGCGCGGCGACTTCCACGGCGAGGACACGTACCAGGGCCGCCCGATCCGGGTGCACTTCACCTGGTACCGCCTCGGTCCGGACACCGCCCGTTGGGAGCAGGAGTTCTCGGCCGACGGCGGCGCCACCTGGGAGCTCAACTGGACGATGGACTTCACCCGGACCGGACCGGCCCTGGGGGGACTCGGCGCATGAGCCTCGTCGTCGAACTGCGCCAGTACACCCTGCACCCCGGCGCCCGCGAAACCCTGATCGAGCTCTTCGAGCGCGAGTTCGTGACCGGCCAGCAGGCGGTGGGCATCACCCTCGGGGGCCGCTTCCGCGACCTGGACGACCCGGACCGCTTCGTCTGGCTGCGCGCCTTCCCCGACATGGTCGAGCGCCGCCGCTCGCTGGAGGCCTTCTACGGCGGCCCGGTCTGGCGGGAGCACCGCGACGCGGCCAACGCCACCATGGTCGACAGCGACGACGTCCTGCTGCTGCAAGGGCCGGGCTTCACCCCGGCGCCGGGCACCCGCGAGGTGCTCGCCACCATCTGCCACCCCGCCTCCGATGCGGCCACCTTCGACACCTACGCCGCCCGGCACCTGCGCCCGGAGCATGCGGTGCACCGCACCGAGCACGCCGAGAACGACTTTCCCCAACTTCCCATCCGCACCGGCGAGGACGTCTGCGTGTGGTTCGGCCTGGCCGAGCCGCCATCCTGGTCGCACCAGCACCTCCGGCTGGAACCCGTAACGGGGTAGGCCTGCATTGCGTAGGAAGTCGGCCGGGCCGACTTCCTACGCGCTCCGGCGTACGCTCGGCCTGTCCGTCGAACGGGGTTGGCGCTGGGAGGGTCGGATATGGGCGAGCGCGAGCTGGAACGGGTTGATCTGGGCGAGATCCCCTACACAGAAGCGGTCGAGCAGATGGGCACCTGGGTCCGACAGCGCCAAGAGGGGCTGATCGCCGACCGGCTGGTACTGCTCACCCACCCCCCAGTGATCACCTACAGCGCCCGGACACCGCGCCATGAACTGCCCGCGCACACCGGGATCCCTCTCGTCGAGGTGGACAGGGGCGGGCAGGCGACCTACCACGGACCGGGACAGCTGATCGGCTACCTGGTGATCAATCTCCGCGAGCGCGGCCCCGGCGACATCGTGCGCTGGCTGGAGCACGGCTTGATCAGTGCCCTGGACTCACTGGGCCTGCCGGCCGTTCGGCGCGACACCCCACCCAAGGCCCAGAGTTTGGTGGGGGTCTGGACACCGGAGCACAGGAAGGTCGCCTCGATCGGCATGAGGATTCGTGGCGGCGTGACCAGCCACGGGTTCGCTCTGAACATCGCACCGGACCTGGCAGCGTTCTCGGCCTTCACGGCCTGCGGGCTGCCCGAGGTGGCAATGACCTCGCTTGCGGAAATGGCTGCTGCCACGGGCCGACCCGCCCCTGCCGAAGGAGCGGTGCGAGAGGCTGTGGCCAAGGCGCTCGGAGCGGTTTGACGACCCGGTACACCGTGGTCGACCTCCCGCGCAGGCCTCACGGGCCGACGAGCTCCGCGAGCTCGTCGGCCGATTCGGGGATCAGCCGGTAGAAGCCCTGGAGGCTGACCGCGCGTTCGAGGCGGCCGTCCACCACATACTTCAGGCCACGGGTCTGGCCTCTACGGTTGCGCCAGGTGAGCCGTTCCAGCAGCTCGCCCGGTATCGGCTGGTCGAAGCGCACCGGCGTCCCGTCCACGTGTACCTCCGAGGCACCGCAGCCGCCCTCACCGAGAATCCACCAGCCGCCGTGACCGGAGTCGCAGCAGTCGCGCCGTTCCAGGTCGAGCACCTGCATCCGGCTCACCACGAAGACCTCGCCCCGGTTGACGTGCATCGCGTACACGTCGTCCCCGGCACGGGCACCCGACCAGGAAGGCAGTGATTGGTGTATCCCGCTGTAGGCGACCGCCGGCCGCTCGCCCACGAGACCCGCTTTGCGCAGCTCACGGCAGGTCCCCTGGGTCCACAGGACGGTGAAGGCATCAGACATGCCGTGATCGTAAGGACAGGGACGGACATCGATGACGGCGCGGGCCCCGTTCGACGGACGGGGCCCGCGTGCCACAGTTGGCACCCATCCCCGAGTGCTGCGCTCAGCTCCGGTGGCGCTTGAACTCGCGCAGCAGCGCGAGGAGGTTGATCACGGTGCTGGCTGGGACGTTGCCGAGGGAGACGAGGACCCGGCCGTTCAGGATGGTCTCGCCGGGCTTGGCGGACGGCCAGAGCAGCCCGAACTCACGCCCCTCGGTGCGGAGTTCCACGATCAGCTCGGTGATCTGCGAGCCGGTCAGGTGGTGGATCGCCGGATCGGCCGGGTGGATGGGGTGGAGGGCGTTCACGCGGCGCCGCCCAGCTCCAGCTCGAACCAGACCCGCTTGCCGAGCTTCTGCGGCTCCGCGCCCCAGCGGTGAGTGAGCCCCTCGACCAACTGGAGCCCCCGGCCGGACTCGGCGAGCGAGTCCGGCTTCTGCTGCTGGGGCAGCGTCGAGCTGCGGTCGGCGACGGTGACGCGCGTGGTGCCGGCGACGATCTCGACCACGACGACGGGCGAGGCGGTCAGCCCGTGCCGCCACGCGTTCACGATCAGCTCCACGAGCGCGAGTTCGGCGTCCGCGATGACGGGGTCGCGGTACCCGGCGCGCTCCATGGCGTCGCGCAACGCCTCGCGGGAGACGGTGAGGGAGGGGGAGTTGAGGTTGGGGTCACACATGGGGAATCTCCCAGCGGTGTAGTGGAGGCGCATCGGAACTACCCACGATGCGCGGCGTGTTAAGACTTTAAGCGAATCCACTGGAAGTTTTCAACACGGTCCGCACATGTACCTATACTTTCCGTAGGCAACGGTCTGCGAGGAGGGCATGCCCCATGGGCTTCAGGAGTGGGATCAACGAGCGGCAGCGGCGCCTCGGCGAGGAGCTCCGCCGAGTTCGGGATGCCGCTGGACTCTCGGCCTCAGAAGTCGGAGAGGCTCTGGGCGTGAAGGGCCCGAACATCAGCCACATCGAGGCCGGCAGGATTGGCCTCACACTTGAGCGCCTGAAGACCTGGCTCGACCTCTGCGAGGTAACGGACCCCGAGTACCGAGCTGGCCTCACGTCCATGAGCGAGAGCACCGGGAAGGGTTGGTGGACCGAGTTCAAGCCTCATGTAGTCCCCAGCGCACTCGATCTCGCGGAGTTCGAGGCCAGCGCGACAGCCCTGGACAGCTACCAGACGCTGCTGATCCCCGGGCTCCTGCAGACCAAGGCATACAGCGAGGTCATCCACGACTACGCGGAGAAGAAGGTCGAGTTCCGCCAGCGTCGCCAGGAACTTCTGACCGTCGAGAACGCACCGCCGTTCCGCACGGTGATCCATGAAGCAGCCCTGCACATGATGTATGGGGGACCGACCATCATGCGCGACCAGCTGAACCACCTCATCGAAGTCAGCAGGTTGCCACATGTGACGATCCAGATCCTCCCGTTCGATTGCACCACCTACTCGTCGACCGAGACACCGTTCGTCCTGATGCGCGGAGCTCACGCACGCCTGGACACCGTTCTGCTGGAACAGCCGCACAGCTCGTACTTCTTGGGAGACCCTGAGGACGTGGCAGCATTCCGACGGAAGTTCGAGCGGATCAGGGGCCTGGCGCTACCTCCCCTGCATTCCGCTACGCGCTCTCCGTCATCCACCCAGCGCGATTCGCTGGGCTTGATCCAGCACGTTCGTTACAAGCTCCAGGGAAGATAGCCATGAGCCAACTCAACTGGCAGAAGTCGAGCTTCAGCGGCGACAAGGCCGACTGTGTAGAGATCGCCTCCGAGGGCGACGTCGTCTACATCCGCGAGTCCGACGACCCCACCCACATCGTCACCACCACCCGCGCCAAGCTCAACGCCTGGATCAACGGCGCCAAGGCCGGCGAGTTCGACCACTTCGTCGCCTGACCCCCGGCCCGTGAGGGCAGCGAACGCTGCCCTCACGGGCCTTCCCACGGTCGTGAACCAACCACCAGGCTGGTGGCGGGAGTTCGGACGACCGGAAGGGGTTCTCGTGGGCGCGCGTGACTACGGAAGGCAGCCTGAGCAGCTCAAGGCTCGGTCGCGGCCGCGCAATCGTGCGACGTCCTCGGCCGAAGCCCCTCCGGTGCGAGCCGGCGCACACATCACACCGGCCACGGCCACCGCTCTCCAGCGAGCCGTGGGCAATGCCGCGGTGGGCCATGCGATCCAGCGGGCCAAGGGCAAGAAGACCCTCGACGCCCAGATGGACAAGGTCGCCGTGCAGAAGCCCTCGACGAAGTTCGCGACGGCGACCCCGCTGAACCAGAAGAACGGCAAGGGCGGGAAGAAGCGCGACTCCGACATCTTCTCGGCGACGAGCGGTTACGACAGCTTCTCGCGGGATCAGCGGGGCACCATGGAGGCCAAGGAGCTCTCCGAGGAGGCCCAGGGGACCCCCGTCGGTCAGGGGTGGCGACCGCCATGGGCGGACATCAAGCAGTTGGAGGGCTGGCCGGCGCACAACTGCGCGGAGGCGCACCTCTACGCGGAGATGGTCGGCAAGGGGGTCAACCCCAAGTACTACCTGCTTAAGACCGTTGACGTGAACGGGAAGGTCGCACCGCCCTGCAAGAACTGCGCCCAGTGGGTGGGGAAGGCCTTCGGCGCCGTCGTCGGCGACAACCGCGAGTACAAGCCCGGCCGCTGAGCCCCGCCCGTCAGGCACAGGCCCCGCCGAAGGGCTCCAACACAACGTCGCCGCTTCGGCGGGGCCGAAGCGGCGACGGGCGGCCGGGCAAAGGGGGAGGGTCAGCAGAACACCGCCTTGATCAGCCGGTCCAGCGCCTTCGGGAACTCCTGGGCCGGGTCCGCATCCGAGTCGCCGGTGGTCAGTCCGGCGGTCAGGGTGGTGCTGCCGTCCGGGGTGGCGATCATCAGCGCGCCGTAGCCGCCGGGGGCGCCGCCGTTGTGGTGGACGATGGTGACGTCGCCGTCGTCCGGGCCCAACTCCTGGACGAACAGGCCCAGTCCGTAGCCGAGCATCCCGTGCGGCGTCCGCATCTCGGCCAGCAGTGCGGCCGGCAGGAGCCTGCCGCCGAGCAGCGCGGAGAAGAAGGTCTGCAGGTCCCGGGTGGTCGAGATCATGTCCCCGGAGCCGATCAGCAGCGAGAGGTTCTGGCGGGCGACGTCGACCACCTTCCACTCCTCGCCGTCCTGGTAGCGGTAGTAGCCGTGGGCATGCGGGCCGGGGATGTCCGGCGAGTCGCCCGGCACCACGGTGCCGTGCAGGCCGAGCGGCCGCAGGATCCGCTGCTCCATCTCCTCGGCGTACGAGTGGCCGGTGAGCGCCTCGACCAGCAGCACGGCCAGCGTGTAGTTGGTGTTGGAGTAGCTCTGGTCGGCGCTCGGCTCGAACCGCGCCGGCTGGGACAGCGCGAACTGGACGAGCTCCTCCGGCCGGTAGCTGTGCAGCCGGTTGTCCACCCACGGCTTGCCGATCGAGGGCAGCCCGGGCACGAAGGTCCCCTCCTCGTCCAACTCGCCGGTGCAGTTGTAGACGCCGCTGGTGTGCTGCAGCAGCATCCGCACGGTGATCCGCTCGTCCAGCCCGAACCGGGGCAGGTGCTCGGCCACCGGGGAGTCCAGCCCGATGAAGCCGTCCGCCACCAGGTGCAGCACCAGGGCGGCGACGAAGGTCTTGGTGGTGCTGCCCACCCAGAACTGCCCGTCCGTCGACGGCTTGGCGCTCTCGCCCAGCTTGTGCACCCCGGCACTGCCGACCCACTCGCCGCGCTCGTCGTGCACCCGCATCTGCACCCCGGCGAAGCCGGCGTCGACGAAGTCCTGGACGGCCTTCTGCAGCTCGGGGCGGTCCTGGGCGGCGAGCGGCTCAATGGTGCTCATGGCGGTTCCTTCTCTCGCTGTGGAGGGGTACGGGGGGCGGATGCCGGGTCAGAGGCTGCGGGCCGTGATGTCGCCGTGGTTGGTGGTGGCGCGGATGTCGAGCTCGGTGGTGCCGTCGTTGCGCAGGGAGTTGGTGACGCGGCCGTGGCTGGTGCCGGCGTCGAGGGAGGCGGAGGTGCCGGCGGCGGCGCCGACGGTGATGCTGCCCATCTCGGTGCGCAGGGTGAGGGTGCCGCGGACGGCTTCGGTGACGCGGATGTCGCCGCGGGCGGTGCTGATGGTGGCGGGGCCGGTGAGGCGCCCGATCTCGATGTCGCCGTCGACGGCCTTCAGGCGCAGGCTCGCGGCCTCGTCGATCTTGGTCTGGCGGTAGGCGCCCTGGAAGTCGACGTCGCCCAGGCGGCCGACGACGCGCAGTTCGCAGCTGTCGGTGCGGGCCTCGACGCGGGAGCCGGCGGGCAGCTGGACGGTGACCTCGACGGCGCCGGGGCCGAGCAGCTTGTTGGCGGGCTCGGCGGTGTGGATGCGCAGGACGCCGTCGGTGTAGGAGACGACGGCCTGTTCGGCGGTCTGGACGTCGCGGTTCTTGCCGGGGTTGGCGGGGCGGACCTCGACGGTGGTGTCGGTGCGGTCGGCGGCGATGAACTGGACGCGGCCGGCGGGGATGTCCAGGACGGCGGCGATCGGGGCGGTGGTGGCGAACTTCTGCATGGTTGCTTCTCCTTCTCCGGCGGCGGGCCCCTTGTCGGCCCGTCGTTTTCGACAACGGAAAAGCTACGTTGCGTTCGCGCATCTGGCAACACCATCGTTGCGTCAAAATGCCATCTCTGCAGGTGGATGCGGTGAAATCGTTGCAGTGGGCGTGAATCGAATGCAACAACTACCGTTCAGCTCGTTGCAATGGATGAAGAGTGAACGCTACCGCGGAGACACCCTCGGAGCGGATATCCGGTGGCCTGCCCGATGACGAACGGACAAGATCGCGGCATGCATGTCTTCCTTGAGACCGAGCGCCTCGTGCTACGCCCGTTCACCGAAACCGACGCCGACCACCTCTTCGCGCTGGACAACGACCCCGAGGTCATGCGCTTCATCAACGGCGGCAAGCCGACCAGCCTGGAGACGGTCCGGGCGAGGATCCTGCCGCGCCTCCGCCACGACTACCCGTGCTTCGGCACCCGTGGCTTCTGGGCCGCCGAGGAGAAGGCCACCGGCGCCTTCCTGGGCTGGTTCGAGTTCCGCCCCCTCGACGAGCACAGCCCCGCCGTCGTGGAGCTCGGCTACCGGCTGAACCAGGCCGCCTGGGGCAAGGGCTACGCCACCGAAGGGTCCCGGGAGCTGATCGACAAGGGCTTCACCGACCTCGGAGTGGAGCGGGTCACGGCGAACACCATGGCCGTCAACACCCGCTCCCGGCGCGTGATGGAGAAGTCCGGCCTGTCGTTCCTGCGAAACTTCACCGGCGACTGGCCGGACGTGATCCCCGGTTCCGAGCACGGCGAGGTCGAGTACGAGCTCACCCGGGCCGAGTGGCGGCAAAGCCAGTAGCCGTCAGCCGTCGGCCGCCTCGAATCCCGGCTTGGTCCGATCGGTCGGATCTGCCGGTGGGTCGCGCCGGACGTTCCGGGCGGCGACAGAGCCGAGGTTATGAATGCGATCGGATGACGGTTCGTCATTCGACCTCCGCGGACATCAACCTCAGGAGCCACACGATGCGCCCCCTCAGAGCAGCCTGTCTCGGTACGGCCACTGCGCTGGCCACTCTTCTCGCCTGCGCCCCTGTCGCGGCCGCCGCCGCGACGGACACCGACTCCGCCCACGCCAAGGGAAGAGGCCGGGTCTTCACCCTCATCGGCCGGCTCGCGGAGGAGACCCGCTTCCCCGTCAACCCCGGCGGCGCCCCCGCCCAGGGCGATCGGGCCGTCTTCCGCTCGATCCTCTTCGACCAGGACGGCAACCAGGTCGGCGAAACCGGCGGCACCTGCACCACCACCCAGGTCGACAACGGCGGAGTGGAGGAGTGCGTCGTGACCTACAACCTCCCGGGCGGCCAGCTCTCCTCGCAGGGGATGGTCATCGGGTTCCTCAACCCGGGCCCTCCCCCTTCGTTCGACAACGGAATCACCGGCGGCACCGGGGACTTCGACCGGGCTCGTGGCATGATCCACGCCGACACGATCGCTCCGGGCACGAGGCGCTTCACGATCGACCTCGACCACTGACCGACCCTGCCCCCGCCCCCGCCCGGTGAAGGCCGGCGGGGGCTCCTTTGCGTGACACGGCTCTCCGCAGTCCGACCTTCGCGGGAGCGTTCAGGTACGGAGGAACCGGTCGGCGAGGTCGACGGCCTCCCGGACCGGCACGAGGCGGCAGTCGGCGGTGCCGATGCGGGCCGTGGTGACGCCGGTGGCGGCGGCGAGGACGCGGGTGCCCAGGTCGCCGAAGTGCAGGTCGTCCAGGTCGGGAGCCTCGAAGCTGATCCACCCGTCCGGGGCGACGCAGCGGTACTCGCGGACCCGCACGCCGGGCTGGCGCAGGTCGGCGAGGTGGAAGGGGGTGAAGCGGGCCATCTCGACGCCGAGCATCAGTACCCGGGCGTCCAGGTCGTACAACCGCCCGAGCGGGGAGTCCGGCCCCAGGTGGGAGGTGAGCGGGTGGTGCCCGGTGATCTCCCCCGCCAGCGGCCCGACCGCCGCCCAGGAGGTCTGCGGGTGGGCGCTGCGCAGGGCGCCGGGCCGGCTGCGGACGGCCTCCGAGAGCGCGCCCATGGTCGGGGACGCCGGGGTGGTCGTCGGGTCGAAGCGCGGCATCCGCGCGCGGTAGGCGTCGACTTCGGCCGGGGAGAGCCCAGCGACGGCGGCCTGGTAGATCCGCGAGGTGGAGGAGTTCTCGGGGGTAGCCGTGTAGGCCACCAACGTCCCCTCCTCCCCCAGGACTTCGAGCAGCGCGTCGACCACGCCGCCCGCCCCGCCCTCGACCGGCCCGAGCGCTCGCAGCGACGCCTGGACGTGCAGCACCATGCCCGGGCGGACTCCCAGCCGGGCGAACCGATCGGCGAGGGCGGCGACAGCCAACACAGCGGCTCCTGCGAATCAGGCCTCGGTGAGGCGGAGTTGGTCACGCTCCCGGCGCGCCCGCTCGGCGTCCCGCTCCGCCTTCGCCGGCAGCGACACCGCGAGCCACGGGGAAACACTTTCCCGCATCCCGTCGGCGAAACGCCGCCCGAGCGCCGTCAGCGCCCCCGACTCGGCCAAGCGCTCGACCGCCTCCGCCGTGTAGCGCCGCCAGAGCGCGAACTGCGCCCGCGCCCGGTCGGCGGCCTCGCCCGGCAGCCCGTCGTACGCGGCCGTCCGGGTGCCCCAGTACTCCGTCACCGCCAGGTGCGCGTACGTCCCCTGGAGCAGCCCCTCCAGCGGGCGCGGATCGGGCCGCCAGGGGGCGAAGTAGAGCCGGTCGTCGGCCTGGTCGTAGAGGTCGAACAGGTCGAGCACCGCGCCCAGCTTCACGTGCTGGAACTCGTGCGCGAGCAGCAACGCCAGCGTCGGCGCCGTCGCGGGCCGGGCGATGCCCACCGCGCCGTACGCCTGCCGGGCCGCCGAGCTGACGTCCCGCCCCGCCGGCCCGGGCCGCAGCGGGGTCACCGTCGTCAGCCCGGCCCGGATGCCCTCCGCGTACCCGGGCAGGTCCCGCCCGAGCAGCTCCCAGGCCTCCCGCAACGCACCCGTCCAGCCCAGCAGTTCGCCGCCCGACAGCCTCCCGGCCACCGCGTGGCCGTGGCTGTTCCGCAGCGGGTCGACGTCCTCCAGCGCGACCGTCCACCCGCCCGCCAGCCGGACCCGCCGCAGCGGCTGGTCGTACGAGGTGAACACCGACCCGTCGGCGGCCCGCACCTCGAACCCGTCCGCCAGCCCGGTGACCACCGCTTCCCCGTCCGGCACCGCGATCCGCCCCAGCGTCGGCAGGTGCAGCCACCCGCCCCGCACCGGCACCGCGACCGCGTCCCCCCGCCTGGCCCGCACCGCCGCCGCGGCGGCCAGCGCCGCCAACTCCCCGAGCCCGACCGACAGGTCACCGCCGAGGCTCCGCGCCGCCCAGGCCCGCGTGTACGGATGCGCCAGCACCGCGTCCACGGCCGGATCCTTCGCGGCATCCAGCTCCGACAGCAGCCCCCACGCCTCGGATCGCCCCTGCCCGGACGCGTCCCAGGCGGCGGCCAGCATCGCGCGGGTCAGCGAGAGTTGGGAGCGCCCGAGGGCGGCAACCGTATCGGCCCCTCCGTACCCCCGGGCCAGTTCGTCGAGTTGATCCGGAGCGAGCGCGGCCAGCAGCAGCGGCTCGCCACCCTGTGCGGGCACCGGGGCCGAACCACCGCCTCCCGCAATGCCGTTGATGAGCGTCATGAGGTCACCGCAGTAGACGGAGGGATTGTCGAAACCAGTGTCCGCCCGGTAGCGGTGGGCGTACAGCCCGCCACCGCACGAGCGGACCACGGGGCAGGCACGGCAGTCGGCACTCAGCCCGGCCAGACCGGCCTGGCGGGCGACGATGCCGGGGTGGAGGGCGAGGTCGTCGAGGCTGTGCTCGAAGACGTTCAGCCCGGTGGCGGGCGCGCCGTCGTACGCGGTCTTGAGGCTGTCGACCTGCTCGAAGGTGCCGTCCGTCTCCAGGACCGCCAGGTCCGAGGGCTCCAGGCCGAGCGACTCGGTGAGGCTGGAGAGCCCGCGCCGGGTCCGGTGCACGGACTCGAAGGTCCGCACGGCGAACGGTCGCCGGTCCGCTTCCCACAGCCTGTGGACGGTGAGCAGCCAGTCGGCGTACGGGGTCTCGCCGCCGCCCGGGACCCGCTTCGGCGGGTCCTCCCAGGTGGCGTGCGGCAGCAGGAAGTCGACGGCGGGGGGCTGGAGTTCGGCGAGCGCCCGGTACACGGCGACCGGGTCGTTCTCGATGTCGATGGTGCACAGCAGCCCGGCGAACAGGTGCCGGTGGTCCGGCTCGTTCAGCAGCGCGACCGCCCGCAGCACCATCGGGTGGCTGCTGCGTCCGTCGGCGAAGCGTCGGTGGCGGTCATTGGCGGCCTTGTCGCCGTCCAGCGAGATGCCGACCTTGACGTCCAGCTCCGCGAACAGCGAGAGGAAGGCGCGGCTCAGCAGCACGCCGTTGGTGTGGATGCGCAGGTCGAGGGCGCAGCCGGGCGGGAGTGCCGCCCGGAGCGCTTCGGCGGCGCGGCGCAACCGGTCCGGGCCGGCGAGCAGGGGCTCTCCCCCGTGCAGGACGACCCGGACGGCGGACAGCCGATGGGCGGCCGCGTGCTCGCCGATCCGTTCGGCGGCCTTGGCCAGGATCTCGTCCCCGATGACCTTGGGGCGGGAGCGCCAGCTGCTGTCCGCGTGCTCGTAGACGTAGCAGTGGTCGCAGGCGAGATCGCACCGGCTGTGCATCTTGACCACGAATTGCGTCAGTGGCACCGGAATTCGCGTCGTCATAGGTGTGGCAGGTTCAGCTCGGCCAGGGGTCCGTTCGGTGTTCCGGGGCCGGGTCAGATCGATGAGTTGAAGGCTGCGACCGGCACGAGGCCGGATTCCACGCCGGGGAGAGCGCGCTGCAGTCGGGCGGCGAGTTCCTCGGCGCCCAGTGCGGCGAGTTCGGCGAGGGACGGGCGTTCCGGCGTCTCCTGAGTGTCAGCGAGGTTGCCGGCCGGCCTGGTGCTGGTTACCGGAGTCATATTCGTTTCCTTAGACGCGGTTAGGACCTGCCGAGTGCGGGTAGGTCACCCGGTTGCGACCAATGTAGTGCCCGCGCGGGCTCCGCGCGGCACCTTGCCTCCTCAAGTTGGTCTGCCCAGCCAGTCGACGCCATACCACAGCGCCCGGAACCCCAAGAATTCACCCGTTCAGCGGTCGCACACTTCGCCTTTGCGCCCGCCGAAGCGCGGTTATCGGAGCAGGTGTTCGAGCCCGCCGACCCGCCTCCGCACAGACGCGCGCCGGTGCGCGGCAGCGGCCCCGGGACACCCGCCCGGCGCCCGGATGGCGGAATGCGTTCAGGCACCCGGATCCGGGCCGTCCAGTTCGCGGACGGAACGGACCAACTCCTCGGTGAACTCCGATCCCTGCGAGGTGAGTTCGCCACACGCCAACAGGGTTTCCGCAGCGGTCAGGGTGTGCTGCCGCCAGCGCGCGAACTCGCCTTCCGCGCGGGCCCCTCCAGCTCCCCCGGCGGCCGCCTCGGCGCACCAGAAGGACGCGACGCCCAGGTGCGCGTACGTCCCCTGCAACAGCGCGCCGACCGGACGCGGATCGGTCCGCCAGGGCGCGTGGTAGATCACCGGTCCGTTGGGCCGGTGCAGCGGCACCAGGTCCAGCAGGGCGCCGAGTTGGACGTGCAGGAACTCGTGGACCAGGGCCAGCGCGAGCAGCGCCGGATCCCCCGGCAGCGAGGCCGCCACCGCCCCGTACGCCCGCCGGGCGGCGGCACTGACCCCCTCCCCGCCGGGCGCGGGCCGCAGCGGGACGACGGTGCCGACGCAGGCCGCGAGGGCCTGCGCGTGCCGGCGGTGGCGACGGACCAGGATCCGCCAGGCCTCGGCCAACTGCTCGTGCCACAGCGAGAGTTCACCGGGCGACAGCGGCCCGGCCGGGGGCCGCCCGAAGTCCACCCGACGCGGCCCGACGTGGTCGACCACCGGCTCCCAGCGCAGCCCGTCGCACTCCAGCGCGAGCGCCGGGCCCGCCTCGGCCCGGACGAACTCGCCCAGCCCGTCCAGGGACACCGCTGTGCCGCCCGACAACGCGCGTAGGCAGTCGGCCGCCCAGGCGTCCAACTCCGGCCGCAGCAGCACCTCTTCCCACCTCGACCGGTCGTCCCGCTGCATGGCGCGCACCTGCCCGTACGCCTCGCGGTACCCCTCGTCCTGCGGCGCCGCCCGGCGCAGCGCCAGCAGCAGCAGCGCCCGCTTGCTCAACTGCCCGGCGCGCAGTAGCCGGACGGCCTCCGGACCGCCGCGCGCGCCCGCGATCGCCCGGAAGGTCGCCCGGTCCACGCCGTGCCGGGGCAGCCCGTCCGCCCCACGCGCGCCCGGCACCCCGGCCGCCACCACCTCGCCCGTACCCGCCACCGCTTCGTCCTTCCTCGCAGTAACCCGCCGTGTCCGCCCGCAGTCTCCCCGCGCGACGACGGCTCAGCCGGTCCGGGCCCGTGCATGACCCGAACGGCCTAGCATCCCCGCGGCCGCCCGCGCCCCGCCCCGGCCAGCTCCGCCACCCCGGCCCGGAGGCTGCCGGCGATGTGCCGGATCAACCGGTCCATGTCCGCGCAGTACACGGACGGGTGAGCGAACCCGTCACCCGCGTACCGGTGCGCGTAGAGGCCGCCGCCGCAGACCCGGGCCAGCGGGCAGGCCGCGCAGACCGGTCCCAGCCCGGCGAAGCCGCGCTGGCGGGCCCGGAACGCCGGGTGCGCGGCGGCGTCCGCGAAGCCGTGCCGCCACACGTCCAGGCCCGTCGCGGCGGCGCCGTCGTACGCCGCCTTGAGGCTGTCCGCCTGCTCGATGGTGCCGTCCGCCTCGACCACCACCAGGTCGACCGGGGCCAGCCCCACCGCCTCGCTGGCCGCCCGGCCACCCAGCAGCAGCACGGACAGCTCCTCGAACAACCGGACCCCGGTCTCCCGGTACGGGGCGTCGTACCAGCGGTCGAAGGCGGCGATCAGCCACTCCCCGTACGGCGCGGGCTCGTCCCCCGACGGCGGCGAGGACGGCGGGACCCTGCGCACCCCCACCGGGGGTGTCTGCCAGGTCGCGTGCGGCAGCAGCAGGTCGAGCCGGGGCGGCGCGAACTCCAGCAGCGCCTCGTAGGTGCCCACCGGGTCCGCCGCGAGGTCGACCACGCAGAGCAGCCCGGCGAACAGCTCCCGGTGCCGGTCCGAGCCGAGCAGCCGCACCGCCTCCGCGGTGCGGGCCCAGCTGCCCGCACCGGAGGGTGACCGCCGGTGCCGGTCGTGGTCGGCCCGGGCGCCGTCCAGCGACACCCCGACGCCGACCCGGTACCGGTGCAGCACGTCGAGCAGCGCGGGTTCGTCCAGCAACCGCAGCCCGTTGGTCTGCAGGCTGAACCGCACCCGTGGCCCGACGGCGGCCAACTCGGCCAGCAGCGCGTCCAGATGAGCGGCGCCGACGAGCAGCGGTTCGCCGCCGTGCAGCACCACGGAGACCTCGTCGATCCCCTGCTCGTCCGCGTGGTCGGCGATCCGCCGGGCGGTCCGGCGGACCGTCGCCAGCTCCATCCGCCGCGGCCGGTCGCGCCAGCTCTGGTCGGCGCTCTCGTACATGTAGCAGTAGTCGCAGGCCAGGTTGCACCGACTGTGGATCTTCAGCAGGAACTGCCGGAACGGCACCATGCCCGTGAACCTAGCACCGCCCCGGCGACATCACTGACCGTCCGTCACACGTGCGGAGGCTCCACGTCCGAGTCGAGTCGCGCCTTCGCCTTCACGGCGACGGTGGTCGGGTGCTTCTCCCCCAGCGTCACCTGGGCCCGGCGGATGCAGTCCTCCCGCAGTTCGGCGGCCCGCTCGGTCTCCCCGACCGCCTCCAGCGACAGCGCGAGGTTGGAGTTGATCCCGATGGAGTCGTAGTGGTCCGGGCCGAGCGCCTCGGTCATCAGCGGTGCCGCCTCCTGTTCCAGGGCGAGCGCGGCCCGGATCTCCCCGCCCAGCGCCAGGTCGTTCGCGTGGTTCATCATCGCGATCGGGATGTAGAGGTGGTGCGGACCGAGGACGGCCCGGAACTGCGAGAGGGTCCGCCCGGACAGCTCCCGGGCCTCGGCCAGGCGGCCGGCCAGCCGCAGGTAGACCGAGAGGTTGTTGGCGCCGGCCAGCGTCACCGGGTGGTTCTCGCCCAGGTAGTCGCGGTAGCGGGCGAGGGCCCGTTCGGCGAGCGGGATGGCCCGGTCGGTGTCGCCGAGCGCGTTGTAGTCGCTGGCCAGGTTGGTGGCGGCGGCCAGGGTGTCCGGATGCTCGGGGCCGTTGATGTCCAGGTAGCGCTGGTAGATGTCCTCGTCGATCTCCAGGGCCTCGGTGTACCGCCCGGCCCGGCGCAGCGCCACGGCGAGGTTCTTGCGGGCGCGCAGGGTGTCGGTGTGGTTGTCGCCGATGGTCTGCTGGTACGTCCGGACGGTCTCCTCCAGCAGGTCCAGGGCCTCCCGCAGCCGGCCGGTCTCGCGCAGGTCGCGGGCGTAGTTGGAGGCGGAGGACAGCGTGTACAGGCTGTGCGCGCCGAGGGTGCTGCGCTGCTGGAGGTAGTTGCTGCGGTGCCGCTCCAGGGCGGCGTAGCGGTCACCGGCCAGGTAGTCGGAGACGGCGAGGTTGTTGGTGATCATCAGGGTGCGCGGGTGGTCCGGGCCGAGGGTGCGCCGGGCCGCGTCGAGGGTGCGGCGGTCGAGCGTCCTGGCCTCGTCGTAGCGGCCGAGGAAGCGCAGGTCGGCGCCGAGGCTGCTGGCGACGGCGAGGGTGTGCGAGTGTTCGGGGCCGAGCTTGGCGGTGATGCGCTCCAGGATGTCGCGGTCCATCTCGTACGCCTCCTGGAGGGCGCCCTGGGAGCGGCGGATGTTGCTCAGCTGGGTGCGCAGCGTGAGCGTCTGGGCGTCGTTGTCGACGTCGAAGTCGGTCCCGCCGTAGCCGTCCTGGCGCCAGCGCTCCAGGGTCCGTTCGGCCAGCTCCCGGCCGGACTCGTGCAGGCTGCGCTTCCACTGGTAGCGGACCGAGTCGATGATCCACTGCCGGACGTCCTCGTCGGCGCTGTCGACGGCGCCGGACGGCCAGAGGTGGGGCAGGAGTGCGGCGTACTCGGCCCAGTTGGCGGGGGCGTCCGGGTCGCCGGGGTTGGCGGTGGCGAGGGCCTCGTGGACGACGGCGCGCAGCTCGGCCTGCCGGTCCTCCTCGACCTGGTCCCGGAGCACCGCCTGGACCAGCCGGTGCACGGTGATCGTCTCGCTGCCCTGGTCGGTGCGGGCGAGTCCGAACCGGTTGCTGGCACGCAGGAACTCGGCGATCGCGAGCTTGTCGCGGGGCATGCGCGGAGGCAGCCGCAGGGCGCGGGTGACGGCCCGGCTGTAGAGCAGCCGCATCGGGATCGCGTCGGGGCCGAAGAATGCGCAGATCTCCAGGATCTGGGCGGCCGGGGCGTTCATCCGGCGCAGTTCCTCGACCGAGATGCGCCAGGTCGCGGCGGCGGAGTGCGGGTAGTCGGTGGGGCGCAGCCTGGTGCGCTCCAGCATCTCGGTGAGCTCTTCGGCCAGCAGTCCGAGGTAGGTGTCGATCGGCATCGAGGTCTCCTGGAGCCAGACGGCGGCCTGGCCGACGGCCAGCGGCAGGTCGCCGAGGCGGTCCGCGACCTGGTCGGCGTCCTCCGGGGAGAGGCCGCTGTTGAAGCGGCGCAGCAGCCGGACGCTCTCCTCGCGCAGGAAGACGTCGACCTCGACCAAGCCGGCGTGCCGGGCCCAGCCCTGGTTGCGGGAGGTGATGAGGACGTGCCCGCCGGAGGAACCGACCGGCTGCCAGGGGGCGAGCTCCTCGGGAGTGCCGGCGTTGTCGAAGACGAGCAGCCATCGGCGGTAGGGCCGGCCGCGGCGCAGCGCGTCGAGGACGGCGGCGGCGGTGTGCGCGACGTCGTCGCTGGTGGGCACGCCGAGCCGCGGGGCGAGTTCGGCGAGTTTCTGCGGGATGTTGGCGGGTTCCTCGGCCGGCACCCACCAGATGACGTCGTAGGCGGACTTGAAGCGGTGCGCGTACTCGGCGGCGATCTGCGACTTGCCGGCGCCGCCGAAGCCGTAGAGGACCTGGCTGAGGACGGCGCCCGGGCCTCCGGTGAAGCGGTTGCGGAGCAGTTCGAGGAGCTTGCCGCGACCGATGAAGGAGGCGTTGCGCGAGGGCGCCTCCTGGACTTGCGGCTCGGTGCCGGGGAAGAGCGCGGGGGCGAGGAACTCGCCGCTGTCGGAGTCCAGTTGGCGGCTACTGCCGGGCGGCGGGCCGAGTTCGGCGTACAGCTGGGCCTCGGCGCCGGTCGCGGAGGCCCGGACGAGGTCGGGCACCGCCTGACCGATGAACGGGCGGGGCACCGGCTCGTCCGAGTCCTGCAGCCGTAAGGCGACCAACGCCGAGGCGCCGGAGGCGAGTTCGCGGCCTTGCAGGAGCTGCCAGGCCTCGGCGGCGCGGGGCAGCGCGGTGTACTCGGGCGAGAGCAGCGCGAGCAGCCGGCCCTGCCCGTCGAGCGGTCCGGCGACCTCCGGGGGCCGCTGGCCGGTGTACGGCTCGGAGGCGTTGTGCAGGGAGGTCTGGTACCCGAAGCGGGTGAGGGCGTTGGCCGCCCACTCGGCCCACATCCGGTCCTCGGGCGCGTAGCTGACGAAGACCTGTCGGGGGACCGCGCGGGCGGAGCGCAGGTAGGCGCCGTACAGCCGGCGGCGGGACTCGGAGCTGAGCGGGCGCAGGGACCGGACCCGGCCGTCGGTGACCCATTCGGCCAGCCGCTCGAAGGCGTTGAGCAGGCTGCGCGCCTCCTGCGGCCGGTCGGCGACGGTGGCCGGCACCTCCTCGTAGGCGTAGAACGGCTTGTACGGCACCTCGACGTCGGCCCAGTAGGCCGCTCGGCGGTCCCCGGGCAGCCAGCGGCCGAGGTAGGGGGCGAAGGCCTCGCGGGCGAAGTCCCGGCCGGCCTCCAGGCGTTCCTGCTCGGCGTCCTCGACCCGCATCGGCACCGGCAGGACGCGGATCGCCCGCTCCTCGGCCTCGGCGATGGCCCGGGCGGCGTCGACCCCGCCGCGGATGTTCTGGGCGCTGAAGGTGAAGCAGTCGACCACGGTGTCGGGCATCAGGACGGTGCAGATGCCGGAGGTGTCGCTGACCCCGGTACGGCTGTCGATGAGCACGTAGTCGTAGCTGCGGGCCCAGCGGTCGCGCAGCCCGCGCAGGAACTCGCCGCCGCGGATGTCCCGGCCGTGGTAGAAGCTGCGCCAGTTGAAGCTGGTCACGGCGGCCGCGTAGGCGGCGTTCTGGCGGCCGGCGGGCAGGAAGTCGAGCCGGCCGCCGGGCGGCAGGTCGAGGGCGAGGCCGCAGATGTAGCCGTCCAGCCGGCCGGGTTCGTCCAGCCAGGCGGCCGGGGACTGGCCGGCCGGCCCGGAGGCGGTGGGCAGCGCCTGCCTGACGTAGGTGCGCAGCAGGTCGATCAGGCCGTCGGTGGCGTGCAGTTCGGGGTCGACCAGGAGCGGGTGGTAGTAGCGGTGGAGGCCGGGTGCCTCCAGGTCCCAGTCGACCACCAGGACGCGCAGGCCCCGGCTGGCGAGGATCCAGCCGACGTTGGCGAGCGCCATGGTCCGGCCGGTGCCGCCCTTGAACGAGTAGAACGTGACGACCGAACCCGGTCCGCCACGCTCCGGCTCTGCGCCGGGCTCAATGGTCATCGTCCTCGTCTCCCCTCAGCGGGACGGAACCGTCGTGGCCGCCCCGGCGCTGGCCGGGCATCTCCTTCGGGTCCGGATCCGGCTCGCGTCGCGTGGGCGGGCTCTGACGCGGACCGGGCGGCGGGCCGGCCGGGATGGACAGCCCGGGCATGTCCGGTCCGCCGTCGAGGCCGAAGGCGTCGCCACCGGATCCGAGGCCGAAGGCGCCTTCGCCATCGTCCCGCCAATCCAAGTTGTCGTCCATCAGCTTGTTCTGGGCAACCGTCACCATGATGGTGAGGTCGCGATCGAAGCTCTCCTGATTCACTTTCACCCGGAACAAGTGCTCCAGGTCGCTCCGGCGCAACCAGTTGCGGCGGAACACGCCGCGTACGCCGGTCCACGGCATTTCGCGCTCCCCGTTCGGGTCCCTGCTGCCCATCGGGACCACCACTCCGGTGACCGGATGGTTCTGCTCGTCGTACTCGCGCAGCGCGGCCCGGTAGCGCTCGCTGTCGGTCACCCACGGGTCCACCAGCAGGACGCTGACCTGGCTGTCCTCGCGGGCCTGGTCGAGCTTCTCGCCGAGGCCCGGACCGATCTCCTCCAGCGTGGTGGTGTGCCCGGCGTTGGTGATCACCCGCTGGGCGCGCGAGGCCAGCGACGGCTGCACGGGCGGGTGGTACGGCGCCCAGTGCCAGGGCCTGGCCCCGTACAGGCCGCCCGTCCAGGCGTCGCCCGCGGCGGCGGCCTCCGAGACCCGGCCCGCCGCGATGAACAGCCGCACCATGCCGGGCTCGGCCGACGCCGGCGCGTCCGGCCCGGGGAAGTAGCCGCGGACGGCGTCGAGGTCGAACTCGGGCAGGTCGCCGAGCCGCCGCACCGCCGCGTCCCGGATCCGCCCGGCGACCACCCTGACGACCTGCCGGTAGGCGTCCTGCTGGGCGGTGCGCAGCAGGGCGCGCAGACCGTGGCGGGCGTAGGCGTCCCCCATGTCCGGCTGGGCCCACTGGATCTTGGTGACCTCGCCGGCCAGTTCGCTCGGCGTGACGGGCTCCCAGAGCACCGGGACCAGCGCCGAGACCAGCTCCCCGGTGTCCTCGTGGTGGCGCCGGACCCTGCCGCGGAAGGCGGTCCACTCCTTGCCGCAGTACAGGCTGGCGAAGTAGGCGGGCGAGTAGAGCGCGACCATGGTCCGGCTGCGACCGAGCATCAGCGCCAGCTTCTCGGCCCACTCGTCGCCGAGGCGCAGCTGCTCGGTGTCACGGAAGGCGAGCTCGTCGGCCTGGACGGCCGGGCCGAGGATGCGGCCGAGTTCGTCCCGCAGGTCGTTGAAGAACTGGTCGACGAAGGCGTCTTCCATGAAGTCTCGACGCGCGTAGCTGAAGAAGAAGTACGGCCGTTGTTCCCGTTCGATCACCTGAGTCCCCCCGAGCCGGTCGGTGCCACGGCGGCGCTGGTCTAGTACCCAGCATGTCGTGAACTCCACCGGCAAACTGCAAAGTTGGGTGAAATTCGGTTGGCTCGGGGGTTTAACCGGCGGTCAGCGGCCGGTCAGCGGGGAGAGCCTGGCGTTCGAGCGCCGACTGGAAGGCGGCGAGCGGCTCCGCGCCGGGTGTCAGCGCCTCCGCCACGACCCGGCGCAGCAGATCACCGAGGACGGTGTCGGGCAGAGAATCGAGTTCGTCGAGCGGCAGGGCGGCGACGTCGACCAGGTCGGAGCCGAGTCCAGCGGTGGTTTCGACACCGGTGACGCCCATCAGTCCCTCACTCGATCGTGCCGGCACAGCAGGCTACCGGCCGGAGAAACCCGACCTGGTCCGCGCGGGCAGCACTCTAACACTGACGAACCGTCAGTCGCGCGTCATCGCAGCGCGGGAAACGGCCAGGTGGCTGACGGCCGGAGCCGCCCCGCCCTCACGGGCAGAGGCGCTCCACCCGCCACCCCGTCGGGCGGGAGGGGTCGGAGAGGTAGCGGAGGCGGTCGTGCAGGCGGTTCTCGCGCCCCTGCCAGAACTCGACGCTCTCCGGGACCACCCGGTAGCCGCCCCAGAACGGCGGAACGGGGACGCCCTCGCCCTCGGGGTAGCGGCGTTCCAGTTCGGCGTAGCGCTGTTCGAGGACGTCCCGGCCGCTGACCGGGCTGGACTGCTCGCTGGCCCAGGCGCCGAGCTGGGAGCCGTGCGGGCGGGTGCGGAAGTAGGCGGCGGTCTCGTCCCGGCCGACCTTCTCCACCCGGCCCTGGACGATCACCTGGCGGGCCAGCGCGACCCACGGGAAGAGCAGCGCGGCGTGCGGGTTCGCGGCGAGCTCGGAGCCCTTGCGGGAGCCGTAGTTGGTGTAGAAGACGAATCCTCGCGCGTCGTAGCCCTTGAGCAGGACGGTGCGCGAGCTGGGCCGCCCCTCGGCGTCGGCGGTGGAGAGCACCATGGCGTTGGGTTCCACCACCCCGGCGTCGTCCGCGTCGAGGAACCAGCGGGTGAACTGGCCGATCGGCTCGGGCGCGAGCCGCTCCTCGACCAGGCCCTCGTGGGTGTAGTGCTTGCGCATCACGGTGAGGTCCGGACCGGGGCGGGGCTCGTCGGCCAGGGTCCGGCTGGCGGGGCTCAGGGGCGTCGACTGGGCGCGTTCCGGGGTCTGCACGCCAACATCATCCCGTACGACAAGCAACCGGCACTGCTCCCTCAGGACAAACCCGGGTCGGAGATATGGTGACTCGCCACCGCTTGGCCGCCCGCCGTACGGGGAATTGTCCGGAACCAGATGTTTGGTTCCGGGTCTCCCCCGGGCACGACCGACCCTCGGCGGAAAGTCAACCGGGCCCGCGGGCAACATCACCACGGTGGTGTATGGCGCAATGCACCCCGTGCCTGTCACTCTGGCACCGAGTGCCAACCACGATTCGGTCACTGGCGCGCCGCCCCACCACGGCGGAGCACCGATCGCAGAACTGAAGGAGCCGTCGTATGTCCGACTTCGTACCCGGGCTTGAGGGAGTCGTCGCGTTCGAGAGCGAGATCGCCGAACCCGACCGTGAAGGCGGCGCGCTGCGGTACCGCGGTGTCGACATCGACGACCTGGTCGGCCACGTCTCCTTCGGCCACGTGTGGGGCCTGCTGGTGGACGGCAAGTTCAACCCCGGCCTGCCGGCCGCCGAGCCCTTCCCGATCCCCGTGCACTCCGGCGACATCCGGGTCGACGTCCAGTCCGCGCTCGCCATGCTCGCCCCGGTCTGGGGCCTCAAGCCGCTGCTCGACATCTCCGCCGAGCAGGCCCGCGACGACCTCGCCCGCGCCGCCGTGATGGCGCTGTCCTACGTCGCCCAGTCCGCCCGCGGCCAGGGCCTGCCGATGGTCCCGCAGAGCGAGATCGACAAGGCCGAGACGGTCGTCGAGCGGTTCATGATCCGCTGGCGCGGCGAGCCGGACCCGAAGCACGTCAAGGCCGTCGACGCCTACTGGACCTCGGCCGCCGAGCACGGCATGAACGCCTCCACCTTCACCGCCCGGGTCATCGCCTCCACCGGCGCCGACGTCGCGGCCGCGCTCTCCGGTGCGGTCGGCGCGATGTCCGGCCCGCTGCACGGCGGCGCGCCGTCCCGTGTGCTGGGCATGATCGAGGAGATCGAGCGCACCGGCGACGCCACCAAGTGGGTCAAGGACGCGCTGGACAAGGGCGAGCGGCTGATGGGCTTCGGCCACCGCGTCTACCGCGCCGAGGACCCGCGCGCCCGCGTGCTGCGCCGCACCGCCAAGGAGCTCGGCGCGCCGCGCTTCGAGGTCGCCGAGGCGCTGGAGAAGGCCGCGCTGGAGGAGCTGCACAACCGCCGCCCGGACCGCGTGCTGGCCACCAACGTCGAGTTCTGGGCCGCCATCATGCTGGACTTCGCCGAGGTCCCGGCGCACATGTTCACCTCGATGTTCACCTGCGCGCGGACGGCGGGCTGGTCGGCGCACATCCTGGAGCAGAAGCGCACCGGTCGCCTCGTGCGCCCCTCCGCGCGCTACGTGGGCCCCGGCCCGCGCCGCCCCGAGGAGATCGAGGGCTGGGACGCCATCGCCCGCTGAGCACGCTGAGCGCGTCCCCGTGCACCACCTCTGACCAGCGGGTCCGGCCTCGGCCGGGCCCGCTGTCGGCGTCCGGCGGGCAGCGAAGATCACAGTCTCAGCGGGCGGACGACCGTACCCCGGGCGAGGCCCCGGCCGGTAGGCTGCGCGCGTGGCTCAGATCCAGATCCCCGCTGACATCAAGCCCGCAGACGGCCGTTTCGGCTGCGGACCGTCCAAGGTGCGCCCCGAGGCACTGAGTGCCCTCGCCGCCACCCAGACCTCCCTGCTCGGCACCTCGCACCGCCAGGCCCCGGTCAAGAACCTGGTCAAGCGCGTGCGCGAGGGCGTGAGCAGCCTCTTCTCGCTGCCGGAGGACTACCAGGTCGTCCTCGGCAACGGCGGCTCCACGGCCTTCTGGGACATCGCCGCCTTCGGTCTGGTGCGGGAGAAGTCCCAGCACCTGGACTTCGGCGAGTTCTCCTCGAAGTTCGCCTCCTCGGTCAAGGCCGCGCCGTGGCTGGCCGAGCCGACCGTGATCAAGACCGCCCCGGGCACCCACCCGCTGCCGGTCGCCGAGGCGGGCGTGGACGTCTACGGCCTCACCCACAACGAGACCTCGACCGGCGTCGCGATGCCGATCAAGCGCCCGGTGGGCGCGGACGAGGGCTCGCTGGTCCTGGTGGACGCCACCTCGGGCGCCGGCGGCCTGCCGGTGGACATCACCGAGACCGACGTCTACTACTTCGCCCCGCAGAAGTCCTTCGCCTCCGAGGGCGGCCTGTGGCTGGCCACCTTCTCCCCGGCCGCCCTGGAGCGCGCCGCCGAGATCGCCGGCTCCGGCCGCTACATCCCGCCGTTCTTCTCGCTGCCGACGGCCGTCGACAACTCGTCGAAGGACCAGACGTACAACACCCCGTCGATCGCCACCCTGTTCCTGCTGGCCGACCAGCTGGAGTGGCTGAACGGCAACGGCGGGCTGGACTGGGCGGTCGCCCGTACGGCTGATTCCTCGTCCCGGCTGTACGCCTGGGCCGAGAAGTCCTCCTTCGCCAACCCGTTCGTGGCGAACCCCGCCGAGCGCTCCCAGGTGGTCGGCACCATCGACTTCGACGAGTCGGTGGACGCCGCCGCGGTCGCCAAGGCACTGCGCGCCAACGGCATCGTGGACACCGAGCCGTACCGCAAGCTGGGCCGCAACCAGCTGCGCATCGCGATGTTCCCGGCGATCGACCCGGCGGACGTCGAGGCGCTCACCCAGTGCATCGACTACGTGGTCGAGCAGCTCTGACCACCTCCCGAGCACGACGCGCCACCTGAGCGCGACTGAGGGCCACCGCCTGCGGGCGGTGGCCCTCACGCCGTTCCGGGCCTACTTGCCGGCCAGCGAGCTGATCAGCACGATGACCAGCAGGAGCAGCAGGGTGCCGGTCACGATACGCATGCGAGTCTTTGGGTCCACGGTCAACGAGCGTACCTCCGGCTCACCCCGGGCCGGTCGGCGAGGCCACCCGGCACCCGCGACGGCGGTCGGCGACGGCCGCTTCGTCCGCACTCGAACCAGGCTCGGTCGCAAGGAAGTTATCCCGTTGACCGGCGCTCCGAGCACCCCGCTACCATGACCCCCGACACGATCATGTGATCTTCACAAAATCAGGGGGAACCTTCTCATGCGCGCATCCCGGACGGCCGCTCTGGCCGCCCTCCTCCTCGCCGCGGGCACCGTCCTGCCGTCGGCCGCCACCGCCTCCGCCGCGGACGGCGCCCAGGTCGGCGTCGACAGCACCTGGTTCCCGGTGTCGAACTACCGCGTCCTGGACACCCGCGTCGGCAACGGCGCGCCCAGCGGCAAGGTCGGCCCCGACGGCGTCGTCAAGCTCGACATCAAGAAGATCCTCGGGCTGACCAGCGGCGCCACGCCCACCGCCGTGGTCATGAACGTGACCGCCGTCGGGGCGACCGACGACAGCTTCGTCACCGCCTACCCCGACGGCCAGGCCGTCCCGACGGTGTCCAACCTCAACGTCTCCCCGAAGCACCTGGTCACCACCAACCGGGTGACGGTCCAGGTCGGCGCCGACGGCATGGTCGACCTCTACAACCACGTCGGCAACGTGCACCTGGTCGCCGACCTGCAGGGCTTCTACACGGCCAGGGGCGCCAACGGCTACCCGGGCTCCACCTTCGCCCTGGCCGCGCCCACCCGCCTGCTGGACACCCGCACCGAGGTCGGCGGCCACCCGGGCAAGCTCACCAGCGGGGAGGACGGCGTCTTCGCCATGGACGTCTCCTCGGTCGCGTCGGGCGGCGGCAGCCTGGTCGTCCAGGCCACCGTCACCGAGCCGACCGAGCCCGCCCACCTCACCATGTACCCGGCGCTCCAGGACCCGTGGAAGACCTCCGACGTCAACTTCGACGCGGGCCAGACCGTCACCAACGTCTCCTACGCCTACGCCGGCCGCGACGGCCTCGCGCTCTACACGAACTCCGGCGCGACGCACGTGGTGATCGACTACCTCGGCAAGTTCCTCAACGCCACCGGTGACGCCGCCGACCACGGCCTGTTCGTCCCGGCCGCCCCGACCCGGGTGCTCGACACCCGCAAGGGCATCGGCGCCCCGCAGGCCCAGCCCGGCCCCGGCTCCACCACCCGCGTGAAGGTCACCGGCCTCAACGGCGTGCCGGACAACATCGCCGCCGTCGTGATCAACCTGACCGGCACCAACGCCGACCAGGACGGCCACATCACCGCCTTCAAGTCCGGCGACCCGGTGCCCGGCACGTCCAACCTCAACTACGCGGCCTCGCAGGACACCGCCGCCATGACCATCGTCCCGGTCAGCGCCGACGGCTACATCGACCTCTACAACCCGCACGGCAACGTCGACCTCGTGGCCGACGTCCAGGGCTACTACACCGGCTGACCCACGTCGGGCCCGGCCCCACCGCTCGCCACACCACCACTCATCAGGGGGAACATCCATGCGCGCATCCCGCGCCGCGGCCATCGCCGCGATCGCCCTCGCGGCCGGCACCGTGCTGCCCGCCGCCCCGGCCGCCTTCGCCGACGGCGCCACCCAGACCGGCCCGGCCAGCGTCTGGTACTCGACCTCGAACTACCGCGTCCTGGACACCCGGGTGGGCAACGGCGCGCCCAGCGGCAAGGTCGGCCCGAACAGCGTCACCAAGCTCGACTTCGCCAAGCTCCTGCAGGTCCCGGTCGACCGGCTGCCGACCGCCGTGGTCATGAACGTCACGGCCGTCGACGCGACGGACGACAGCTTCGTCACCGCGTTCCCGGACGGCGGGACCGTGCCCACGGTGTCCAACCTCAACATCGACCCCCGGCACCACGTCACCAGCAACCGGGTGACCGTCCAGGTCGGCAAGGACGGCATCGTCGACCTGTACAACCACGTCGGCAACGTGCACCTGGTCGCCGACCTGCAGGGCTGGTACAGCCCGCGGAGCGACAACCCCTCCCTCGCGCCGGGCTTCACCTTCTCGCTCGGCAAGCCCACCCGCCTGCTGGACACCCGCACCGACATCGGCGGCCACCCGGGCAAGCTGCTCGGCGGCGTGGACAACGTCTACAACCTGGACGTCTCCTCGGTGAACGCGACCACCGGCAGCCTGGTCGTCCAGGCCACCGTCACCGAGCCGACCGAGGACGCCCACCTCACCATGTACCCGGCCGGGCAGCAGCCCTGGCGGGTCTCGGACGTCAACTACTCGGCGGGCCAGACGGTCACCAACCTGTCGTACGCCTACACCGGTAGCGACGGGAAGCTCGCCCTCTACACCAACTCCGGCGCGGCCCACGTGGTGGTCGACTACGTCGGCAAGTTCGAGGGCAACCAGGCGAGCACCGTGCCGTCCACGCACGGCCTGTTCATCCCGGCCGCCCCGACCCGGGTGCTCGACACCCGCAAGGGCATCGGCGCCCCGCAGGCCCAGCCCGGCCCCGGCTCCACCACCCGCGTGAAGGTCACCGGCCTCAACGGCGTGCCGGACAACATCGCCGCCGTCGTGATCAACCTGACCGGCACCAACGCCGACCAGGACGGCCACATCACCGCCTTCAAGTCCGGCGACCCGGTGCCCGGCACGTCCAACCTCAACTACGCGGCCTCGCAGGACACCGCCGCCATGACCATCGTCCCGGTCAGCGCCGACGGCTACATCGACCTCTACAACCCGCACGGCAACGTCGACCTCGTAGCCGACGTCCAGGGCTACTACACCGGCTGACCCACGTCGGGCCCGGGGGCGGCACGACCGACCCGCCCCCGGGCCCGGCCTCAGCTCCAGTCGGTCAGCGCCCAGGAGTGCAGCGACGCGTAGTGGGTGGCGCCCCCGTCCTGGCGGCTCTCCATCAGGTGCAGCTCGGCGGCCTCCCACTCCGGCCCCCGGTACTCCGCCAACGCCGCCGCCAGGGCGTCCAGCTCGGCCGCGGCGACCCGCAGGACGGCCCGCCGCTGGCCGCGGTGGGAGCCGGCCCGGGCCAGCGTGAGGTGCGGGTGGAAGGCGAAGGCGTCGGTGTCCCCGGTCGCCTCGGCGGTGGCCTCGGCGACCGCCTCCGCGAGCCGGCGCAGCGCCCAGGTCTGGCCCTCCACCCCGGCCCAGAGCACCCGGTCGCCGAACCGGCCGGCGCCCGCGATCCGCAGCCGGTGCACCGGGTGCACCTCGGCGACGGCGGCCAGGCCGGTCTCCAGCTCGGGCAGCCGCTCGGCCGGCACCTGGCCGAGAAAGGCCAGGGTGAGGTGCCAGCCCTCGGCGGTGGTCCAGCGCAGCCGGTCCGCCCCGGGAAGCCCGCGCACCGGGGCGACGGCGTCGGCGAGCCCCTGCAGCGCCGTGACCGGCGGGAGGACCGCCACGAACAACCTCATGGGCCCATCTTCCCTCGATCGGCCGTTTGGAGTAGAACGGTTCTCCATGAAGATCCGCAACGGGGGTTCCGCGGACATCCCCGACATCCTGTCCCTGCTCGACGGCGCCGTGTCCTGGCTGGCCGGCCAGGGCCGCACCGGCCAGTGGGGCGACCAGCCGTTCAGTACCAACCCGGCCCGGGTCGACCAGGTCTCCTCGTACGCCGCCGAGCCCTTCCTGATCCGCCTCGCCGTGGACGACGACGGCCGCACGGTCGGCTGCTGCGTGCTCTCCGAGGAGCGCGGCCGGTGGATCCCCGCCGTGGACGAGCGCGAGCTGTACGTCCGCAATCTGGTCACCGACCGCAGCCGCAAGGGTTCCGGCATCGGCGCCGCGCTGATCGCCGACGCGATCGAGGAGACCCGCCGGCGCGGCATCGGCCTGCTGCGGGTGGACTGCTACGGCGGCGCGGACCGCAGGCTGGTCGCCCAGTACCGGGCGCTCGGCTTCACCGAGACCGAGACCTTCGAGGTCGAGCAGCCGACCGGCATCTGGCCGGGCCAGGTGCTGGCCATCCGCCTCTGACGCACGGCAGGACCCCCGGAGGGCAGCCCCCGGGGGTCCTGGCAGTCCCGACGAACCTGATGAACCGTCAGCAGGCCGGAGCCAGCTCCGACTTGCTCGCCGTGCGGGTCCGCGGCACGACGGCCACCACCCGGCCGCCACGGCCCGGGTGCAGGTCGAAGCGCACCCGCAGGTCCGCACTGCGGGCCAGCACCACGCCGATCGCGGCGGCCGCCAGCGCGGACACCACGCCGCAGGCCAGCAGGCCGAGCCGGGGCCCGTACGAGGCGGTGACCCAGCCGACGACCGGGGCGCCGATCGGCGTGCCGCCGGTGAAGACCAGCACCAGCAGGCCCATCACCCGGCCGCGCATCTCGGGGTCGGTGGCCAGCTGCAGCATGGAGTTGACCGAGGTGTTGAAGCTCAGCCCGAACACCCCGATCAGCATCAGCAGCAGCGCGAAGGTCCAGTAGTCGGGCGCGAAGGCCGCGACCACCTCCAGCGTGCCGAAGGCCAGCGCCGCGCCGACCAGTCGGCGCAGCCGCGGCGCGCCCCGACGGGCGGCGAGCAGCGCACCGGCCAGCGAGCCGACCGCCATCGCGGTGTTCAGCAGGCCGTACTGCCCGGCGCCCACCTTGAAGGTGTCGTACGCGAAACCGGACAGCAGCGTCGGGAAGTTGAAGCCGAAGGTGCCGATGAACCCGGCCAGCACCATCGGCCAGAGCAGCTCGGGCCGCTCCTTCACGTAGCGCAGGCCCTCGCGCAGCTGGCCCTTCTCGCGGGCGATCGGCTCGGTCGGGCGCAGCTCGCTCTCCCGCATCGCGAGCAGCCCGCCGATCACGGCGGCGAAGGACAGCGCGTTGACGGCGAACGCCCAGCCGCTGCCGACCGCGGCGATCAGCAGACCCGCGACGGCCGGGCCGACCAGGCGGGCGGTCTGGAAGTTCGCGGCGTTCAGGCTGACGGCGTTGGCGAGGTCCTTGGGCCCGACCATCTCGGAGACGAAGGCCTGCCGGGTCGGGTTGTCCACCACGGTGACCAGGCCGAGCAGCAGCGCGAAGGCGTACACGTAGTACGGCGTCACGATGCCGCTGACGGTCAGCACGGCCAGGCCCGCGGCGAGCAGGCCCATCGTGCCCTGGGTGTAGATCAGCAGCCGGCGCTTGGGCATCCGGTCGGCGAGCACGCCTCCGAACAGGCCGAGCAGCAGCATCGGCAGGAACTGCATGGCGGTGGTGATGCCGACCGCGAGCGGGCTGCCGGTGAGGCTCAGCACCAGCCAGTCCTGGGCGATCCGCTGCATCCAGGTGCCGGTGTTGGACACCACCTGGCCGGCGAAGTAGTAGCGGTAGTTGCGAACGCGCAGGGAGGAGAACATCCCCCCGGGCCTCGTGAAGCGGGCGCCTGTGGGAGATGAGAGGGGCCGAGTGGAGCTCGTCGCTGAAAGGGTGGTGGCGGGCGACGGGCGGGCCGATGGGGTTCGGCTCTGAGCGGCGGGGTCCGCCGCGGTGCGTTCGTCGGGGTCGTCGTCGCCGCTGCCGGGCAGCCCGCTGGGGGCGGGGGCCTGGGCGTCGGCGGCCGCGGCACTGTCCGCGGCGGGGGCGGTGGTCGGGTCGTCGGTACGGATGGCGGCGGCGCTGGCTGCGGCCGGCGGTGTCACTGTGGTCTCCCCTCGCGGCGCGACGGCCCTGGCGGTGGCCGTCGCGCTCCTGGTGTCGGTGGTCGGTCCTGCGGTGATGCGGACTCCTTCTTCTCCCGGCGGCTTGCCGGAGTCGGTATGCCTAGAGGTGTGCGAGCTTGTAGAGCACGGGCGCGGCCTCCCGGAGGACGGCCCACTCCTCGTCGTCGAGCCCTTGGGCGAGCTCGGCGAGCCAGACGTTTCGGCGCCGACGGCTCTCCGCGAGGATCGCCTCGGCCTGCTCGGTGCTGCTGACGACCACCTGGCGGCGGTCCTCGGGGTGCGGCTCGCGCCGCACCAGCCCCTTCTCCTCCAGCATCGCGACGATCCTGGTCATCGAAGGAGGCTGTACGTGCTCCTTCCGGGCGAGCTCACCCGGTGTCGCCTTCCCGCACCGGGCGAGGGTGCCCAGCACCCCTATCTCGGTGGGACTCAGCGACTCCTCCACCCGCTGGTGTTTGAGTCGTCGGGAGAGGCGCATCGTGGACGACCGCAGCTGTGAGATCGCTGCGAGGTCCTGCTCGGACATCTCGGGCATCTCTTTAGCTTACGTCATTACTCTCGCTAAGGAAAAACGGGTTCCCACCGCGCCGGAAGATCGACCCGGTGCCATATTGGTCATGGGTCACCACTCCCGACTCCAGGAAGGCCCGACCAGCCATGTCCGATCTCGCCGCCGAGCAAACCGGGCCGTACGTGCCGTACGCGCCGCCCGCGCCGTACGAGCAGTCCGCCACGCCCGGGCAGTCCGGGCAGTCCGGGCCGCAGGGGCAGGACGACACCGGCTTCGCCCGGCTCGCCATGGTCACCATCGACTGCGCCGACCCGGTCGCGCTGGCCTCCTTCTACGGCGAGCTCCTGGGCTGGGAGACCCGGCACGTGGACGAGCACTTCGCGATCCTGGACAACCCGGAGGGCGGCAGCCCGCTGGGCTTCGGACGGGTGACGGGCTACCGGCCCCAGCCGTGGACCGAGCCGGACGGCAGCAAGCACTTCCACCTCGACTTCTACGTCGACGACCTGGACGAGGCGACCGCCAAGGCCCTCGAGCTGGGCGCGACCGAGCCCAGCTACCAGCACGGCCGCACGCTCAAGGTGCTGATCGACCCGGCCGGCCACCCGTTCGGGCTAGCCCCGCTGGAGTAACCGACAAACGGGCCTGGGGGCCGTGCGCAGGCGGTGTCAGGGCTTGGTGCCAAGATCTTGCAGGACACGTAAAGGTCCACGCTGACCTGGGACTTCACGAAAAACACGAACCTTGTGCGACCACCGGTCAGTGGATACTGTCCCCGTTGTCAGGGGCACCACACGCCAGGTCTCCCCTTGGCGGAGCCCCCTCCGCGCCCGTCTCCGCGCGTTCCACCGTTCCCCCCGCCCCCGGTCCCCCGTCTCCGCCCGAGCCCTGGCGCCCGCATCCCCGCATCCGTCCAGGGAGCTCTCTTGGGTGAGATCCATCATGCCGACCACGGCTGGGTGACACCGGCGGTCTCGTACTTCGTCGCCTGCCTCGGCGCCTTCGTCGCCCTGCGCAGCGCCCGCTGGGCGCTCATCTCGCAGGGCCGCAGCCGGGTCGTCTGGCTGCTGTTCGCCTCGACCTCGCTCGGTGCCGGCATCTGGTCCATGCACTTCATCGCCATGCTCGGCTTCTCGGTCAGCGGCGTCGACATCACCTACCAGCCCGGGCTGACCGTGCTCAGCCTGCTGGTCGCCGTCGCCGTCGTCGGCATCGGGCTGTTCACTGTCGGGTACTGGCGCAGCCGTCCCGTCCTGTCCCTGCTGATCGGCGGGCTGACCACCGGACTCGGGGTCGCCGCGATGCACTACCTCGGCATGGCCGCGATGGTGCTGCCCGGCCACCTCGGCTACGACCACCTCACCGTGGCCGGCTCGATCGCCATCGCCGTGGTCGCGGCGACCGCCGCGCTCTGGGCCGCGCTGAACATCCGCGGCACCCTCGCCGTCCTGGCGGCGGCGCCGGTGATGGGCGTGGCGGTGTGCGCCATGCACTACACCGGGATGGCGGCGCTGTCGGTCCAGCTGGACTACTCGCACTCCACCGCGGACGGTGTGATGGCGCTGGAGTTCATCTTCCCGCTCGGGGTCGGACTGGGCTGCTACGTGTTCTTCGGTGCGCTGGCCTTCGCGGTCTCGCCGAGCAAGACCTCCGCGCAGCCGCTGCTGGCCGGCCCGGCCGCCCCGCTGCCGCCGCGCGCCTCCTTCACCCCGAAGGCCGGACAGCCCGGCCGGGTGCCGCCGCAGCAGCAGCGGCGGCCGGTGGGCGAGGCGGGCGCCCGGCGCTGAACCGGGGCGGTGACGAACGGAACGACGTCCGGCCGGGTCCCCCACCCCGGCCGGACGTCGTTTCGTTCGTCGCCGCGTCACCGCGTCGCCGCGTCACCGCTGAGCCTCCGGCTGACGGCTCCGGCTACTGCGGCAATCCGACTACTCCGGCTGCCCGAGCAGCCCGGTCAGGTGCTCCGGCGTGGCCACCGGGCAGACCTTGCGCACGAAGTCCCGCCGCAGCCCGTGGTACGGCTCGCCCGCCCGGTAGAAATTGGCGTGCATCCGGCGCAGTTCCTCCGCGCGGTACTCGGCCAGTGGCTTGGCCTCCTCGTCCTCGGCGCGGCGGCGCTTCTTGTCCACCAGCCGCCCGGTGAGCTCCGGCGAGTCGGCCAGCCGGGCGGCCTCCCGGGCCACCCAGCGGCGGAACTCGGCGGCGTCCCCGCCGGTCGTACGGTCCACCAGGCCGATCCGACGGGCGTGTTCGGCCCCGACCGGCAGCGCCTCGGTGGTGAGCTGCTCGGCCTGCTCCGCACCGACCCGGGCGGGCAGGGTGTACGTCCAGTACTCGGAGCCGTACAGGCCCATCAGCCGGTAGTGCGGGTTGAGCACCGCCGACTCCCGGCACCACACCTCGTCGGCGGCGAGCGCCAGCATCAGGCCGCCGGCCGCCGCGTTCCCGGCCAGCGCGGCGACGGTCAGCTTGTCGCCGGTGGTCAGGATCGCCTCGACCAGGTCGTCCATCGCGTTGATGTTCTCCCAGGACTCCAGCGCCGGGAAGGCCGCGCCCTCGATGACGTTGAGGTGGATCCCGTTCGAGTAGAAGTCCCGGGGCGCGCCGAGCACCAGCACCGAGGTGGGCCGGTCGGCGGCCATCCGGTAGGCGGCGAGCAGCCGGCGGCACTGCTCGGTGCTCATCGCCCCGCCCGCGTAGGCGAATTCGAGGTAGCCGACGTCGCCGTCCTCGCGGTAGCGCAGCTCCGACCAGGTGTCCCGGCGGGCGGCCTCGACCGGGGTCACCGGCACCTCGCGGACCCGGTGCAGCTCGTCGGCGAGCACCGTCGCGGCCGGCAGCTTGAAGGTGACCGGCCCGCCGGGGGTGCGGCGCGGGCGCAGCTGCGGGATCCAGACCGCGCCGTCCACGGTGGCCCGGCAGATCGCGCCGTCCCGGGTGGCGATGACCGCGCCGGGCCGCGGGCCGCGCAACTCGTCCTCGGGGTGGCCGCCGTGCAGGAAGAACTCCCGCCCGTACAGCTCGTCCAGGACGCCGGGCTGGGAGTCCGCGGCGCGCAGCTTGCGCAGCACGGTGGCGGTGTCGTCCTGCTCCCAGTCGATCCGGCGGGCCTCCTGGCGCAGGAAGGGCCGCAGCTCGCCGCGCACGTCCGGGCGGGCGTAGTCCAGCGGCTCGGGGGTGAACAACCCGCCCTCGTACCGCTGGACGGCCAGCAGGACGGCCTCGACGGCGGCGTCGGCGACCTCGCCCCGGTACAGCTCGCTCTTGCCGCAGTCGGGGACGGGGAAGTCGACGGACGCCCAGATGTCGCCCGCGTCCATCTCCTCGACGGCCTGCAGCACGGTGACGCCCCAGCGCGGCACGCCCTCGGTGATCGCCCAGTCGAGCGAGGAGGGGCCGCGGTCGCCCTTCGGGCCCGGGTGCACGATCAGGACCGTCCGGGTGGACCAGATGTCCGCCGGGACGGCCTTGGTGAGCATCGGGCAGAGGATCAGCTCCGGGTCGACCCGGGCCACCACGGCCCGCATCTGGTCGTCGCCGAGCGCGAGTTGGACGGCCACCTGGTGGCCGCGCTCGCGCAGCTCGGTGTGGACACGCTGGGTCAGGCTGTTGAACGCGGTCGCGATCAGGAGAATGCGCAAGGGGGGGCCTCCGGGCAGGTGCTTCGGGTGCGCGCGGAGGCGATGAAACCAGGGCATGGACACGTAATGGTCACGGTCCGGCCCTTGCCGCCCTACCCTCACGCACCCCGCACACCTGTGGCCCCGGCGTGGCCCGTGCTTCGCCGGATCTCCCCAGCCTCTTCCCGGAGTTGGACTGGCGGACCCGGCCGGGAGGACCCCACCGGCCCGGCCGGGAGGCGCCCGGGCGCCCCTAGCGCGGGAACGCCCGGCGGGCCCGCCAGGTGGTGTGCTCGCGGGAGACCGCGTCCTCCGCCTCGGCGGCCAGCCGTGCCCAGCGCTCCTCGGCGTCCGGCGTCTTGAGGTCGAGGTCGGAGAGCTGGTTGCCGACGTTCTCCAGCTCGCGCGCGGCCAGCTGGTAGGCGGCGGCCAGCGGGCGCAGCTGCTTGAGCTGCGTCCAGGCGATGATCGCGGCGGCCGCGGCCGAGCTGGCTCCGAAGATGTGCACTTCAAGGGCGCCGGTGGCCTGGGCGATCGCCGCCGCCGCACCGATGATGATCAGCGCCGCGATGCCGAGCCCCCAGGAGACCGCCTGGGACTCGCAGGACTCGGCCCGCGAGCGGTACCAGGTGCGCTGGCCCTCCACCCGGGTGCGCAGGTAGAGGGTGCGCCGGGCGGTCAGGCTGTCGGCCCGGGCGCGCCGCATCTCCTCGGTGATCTCCGGGACGGCGCCGGGCGGCACGATCTCCGGGTCCTCGAAGGCCCGCAGCACGTCCTCGACCTGGAGCAGGTAGCCGCGGTCGGCGTCCGCCGACTCGGCCTCGCCGCCGAACGGCCGGGCCCGGACGCTGTACTTCCAGGCCAGCGTCTTGACCGACTCGGCCGCCGCCCGCGCCTCGTACCAGCGGCCCTGCGGGTTGCCGCGGCGCAGCCGGGACCAGAAGTAGCCGGCGATCAGGAAGGCGGCCACCGAGAACAGTGGCTTGATATCGCTGTCGCCCTTGTGGTCCGGGCCCGGGAGCGACCCGATCAGCGCGGCGATCACCAGCATCGCGATCAGTCCGCGGTGCCAGCGCAGCGTCTCGCGCTGGCCGTCCAGCGAGGCCTTGTCCGCCCGCCAGAACAACTCCGGCAGCAGCCGCGCCTCAACGCCCCCCGGCGGATCCTGTTGCACCATCGGTCGAGTCCCCTCCCCGTCTCCGTCCAGGCAGTATGCCCACCGTCAATTGCCCTACACGATCGCCTTTTTGACAGCTTCGGCGCGATCCTCCGACCGTCGGTGATTGCCCGCGCCGCCGCGTAACCGATATAAACGGTTACATGCCGCTGCACTGGAAGCTCGTCATCGACTGCACCGACCCGCACCGCCAGGCCGCCTTCTGGGGCGCCGCCCTCGACTACACCGTCGAGGACCACAGCACCCTGATCACCCGCCTGCTCGGCGCCGGCGCGATCACCTCGGAGGACCTCACCGAGCTGGACGGCCGCCCCGCCTGGCGCACCCTCGCCGCCGTCCGCCACCCCGAGGACCCGTACGACCCCGCCTCGGACACCGGCCTCGGGCGCCGCGTCCTCTTCCAGGCCGTCCCGGAGACCAGGCGCGGCAAGAACCGCCTCCACCTGGACGTCCACCCCGGCCCGGGCGAGCGCGCGGCCACCGTCACCCGCCTCGGAGCCCTCGGCGCCACCGCGCTCCGGGACGTCAAGGAGCCCGGCGGCGAATGGACCGTCATGCAGGACCCGGAGGGCAACGAGTTCTGCGTCCACTGACCCGGTGCGGGCACGACGCGGCCCCGCCCTCCAGGACCGGAGGGCGGGGCCGCGAAGCGGGCAGGACGGCCGTCAGAGCAGGCCGAAGGCCGGCATCAGGTAGTAGAAGGCGAACACCGCCGCCACCGCGTACAGCGGGGCCGGCACGCTGCGGCCGCGGCCGGCGGCCACGCGCAGGATGCAGAAGGCGATGAAGCCGAAGCCGATGCCGTTGGTGATCGAGTAGGTGAACGGCATCATCACGATGGTCAGGAAGGCCGGGATCGCGATGGAGTAGTCGGCCCAGTCGATCTCCTTGACGGAGTTCGCCAGGATCAGGAAGCCGACCGTGACCAGCGCCGGGGTGGCGGCCTGGGCCGGGACCATGGTGGCCAGCGGGGTGAGGAAGAGCGCCACCATGAAGAGCAGGCCGGTGACGATCGAGGCGAAGCCGGTCCGGGCGCCCTCGCCGACACCGGCGGTGGACTCGACGAAGCAGGTGTTGGCGGAGGCGGAGGTGGCGCCGCCGGCCGCGGTGGCGATGCCGTCGACCATCAGGACCTTGTTGATGCCCGGCAGGTCGCCGTTCCGGTCCAGCAGGTGGGCCTCGTCGGCGACGCCGAGGATGGTGCCCATCGCGTCGAAGAAGCAGGACATCAGCACGGTGAAGACGAACAGCAGGCCGGTGAGCACGCCGACCTTCTCGAAGCCGCCGAACAGGCTGACCTTGCCGACCAGGCCGAAGTCCGGGGCGGCCACCGGGTTGCCGGGCCAGGTCGGGACGGTGAGGCCCCACTTGAGCGCCGGGATGTCGACCACCTTGTCGATCACCACGGCGAGCACGGTGGAGCTCGCGATGCTGATCAGGATCGCGCCGGGCACCTTGCGGATCACCAGGATCAGGGTGAGCACCAGGCCGACGACGAAGACCAGCACCGGCCAGCCGAGCAGGTGGCCGTTGCCGCCGAGCTGCAGCGGGACGGTGGTGTGGGCGACGTCCGGGATGCGGGTGACGAAGCCGGAGTCGACCAGGCCGACCAGGCTGATGAACAGGCCGATGCCGATCGCGATGGCCTTGCGCAGGCCGAGCGGGACGGCGTTCATGACCCGCTCGCGCAGGCCGGTGGCGACCAGCAGCATGATCGCGAAGCCGGCCAGCACCACCATGCCCATGGCGTCCGGCCAGGTCATCCTGGGCGCGAGCTGCAGCGCCACGATGGTGTTGACGCCGAGGCCGGCCGCCAGGCCGATCGGCACGTTGCCGACCACGCCCATCAGCAGGGTGGTGAGACCCGCGGTGAGCGCGGTGGCGGTGACCAGCTGGGCGCTGTTCAGGTGGGCCCCGGTCATGTCCGTGGCGCTGGCCAGGATGATCGGGTTCAGCACCAGGATGTACGCCATGGTGAAGAAGGTGGCGACACCGCCGCGGATCTCGCGCGGCAGGGTGGAGCCGCGCTCACTGATCCGGAAGTAGCGGTCCAGTGCACCCGTGGGGGGCTGGGGCGCGGCGTCGGCGGGCTCGGGCGACTCGGTGGTCGGCTGGACCACTGGCATGGCTGGGCGTCCTCTGTGGGGGTGCTGAGGAGAGGGGGACCGCCCGTGGCGACGGTGGCCGGGCGTGGACCTTTAAGTATGGTTTCCGGATCGCACACGCGCTATCTTCGCGCGTAGAGCCCGCAGGGGGTCCCGGAGCGCCCCCAGGGGCCCCGCCGCGCCCCCGCCGCACCGTACGCTAGGCCCCATGCCCAAGACGCCGCTGCACCCCTCGCCCCCTCCGCTGGAGGCCAACGACGTCGCCATCGTCGGCGGCGGCACGGTGCTGTGGTTCGTCGCCTTCCTCGTCCTGCTCCCCTTCCAGGGCACCCTCTCCGACCACAAGCACGGCAGCTGGCCCTGGATCTGCCTCTCCGGCGGCCTGCTCGGCCTGATCGGCCTCTGGTACTGCCGCGCCCGGCGGGACGCGATCGCCCGCAGCCGCGCCGCCGAGGCCGCCCTGCGCGAGGCCGACGGCAACAGCACGGGCAACGGCACCGGCGACGGCACGGGTCCGGCCGCCCAGTCGGACTAATAGTCCTTTAGTAGCACGCATCGGACATAAGGCACCCGTAGAGTCGGTGCCATGACGCAGCCTGCCCAACCCCCGGAAGAGCAGCCGGCCGACGGAGACCGCCCCGACGGCGCGCACCCCCTCGGGCTGCTGCCCGGGCGGCGCGGCGGACTGACCACCGCCGAGGTGGCCGAACGCGTCGCGAGCGGCCAGGTCAACGACGTCCCGGTGCGGTCCAGCCGGTCCGCCAAGGAGATCGTCCGGGCCAACGTCTTCACCCGGTTCAACGCGATCATCGGCATCATGTTCGGGATCATCCTGATCGTCGGGCCGATCCAGGACGGCCTGTTCGGCCTGGTCATCGTGGCCAACACGGCGATCGGCATCTTCCAGGAACTGCGCGCCAAGAAGACCCTGGACAGCCTCGCGCTGATCGGCGAGGCCCGCCCCCAGGTCCGCCGGGACGGCACCGTCCAGCAGGTCGCCGTCTCCGGCATCGTCCTCGACGACACCGTGCTGCTCGGCATCGGCGACAAGGTGATCGTGGACGGCGACGTCACCGAGGCGGACGGCCTGGAGATCGACGAGTCGCTGCTCACCGGCGAACCCGACCCGGTCCTCAAACAGCCCGGCGACCAGGTGATGTCCGGCAGCTTCGTGGTGGCCGGCGCGGGCGCCTTCACCGCCACCAAGGTCGGCCGCGAGGCCTACGCGGCCCAGCTGGCCGAGGAGGCCAGCAAGTTCACCCTGGTGAAGTCGGAGCTGCGCAGCGGCATCAACAGCATCCTGCGGTTCATCACCTACCTGCTGATCCCCACCGCGCTCGGCCTGATCGTCAGCCAGCTGGCCGTCGAGGGCCGGGACTGGCGCGAGGCCGTCCGCCGGATGGTGGCCGGCATCGTGCCGATGGTCCCCGAGGGCCTGGTGCTGCTGACCTCGGTGGCCTTCGCGATCGGCGTGATCCGGCTCGGCCGCAAGCAGTGCCTGGTCCAGGAGCTCCCGGCGATCGAGGGCCTGGCCCGGGTGGACACCGTCTGCCTGGACAAGACCGGCACCCTCACCGAGGGCGGCATGGACGTGATCGACCTGCGGGTGATCTCCAACGGCGAGCCCGCCCCGGTCGAGCCGGACACCATCAAGCACGCGCTCGCCGTGATGGCCGGCGCCGACGCCCGCCCCAACCCGTCGATGCAGGCCGTGATCGACGCGTACGGGCGGGGCGACGGCGGGGGCCCGGGCGGCAACGGCTGGCGGGTGATCGAGGCGATGCCGTTCTCCTCCGCCCGCAAGTGGAGCGGCGTCCAGCTGCTGGAGCCGCAGGGCGGCGAGGCCAGCTGGCTGCTCGGCGCCCCCGACGTGCTGCTGCCCGCCGGTCACCCGGCGCTCACCGAGGTGGACGAGCTGGGCGCCCAGGGCCTGCGCGTGCTGCTGCTCGGCCGTACGCCCATCCCGCTGGACTCCCCCGACCCGGCGGCCGACCTCACCCCGCTCGCCCTGGTGGTGCTCCAGCAGCGGCTGCGCGCGGACGCCGCCGACACCCTGCGCTACTTCGAGAGCCAGAACGTCCGGGCCAAGGTGATCTCCGGGGACGCGGCGGTCTCGGTCGGCGCGGTGGCCGGCCACCTCGGCCTGCCCGGCGCGGACCGCCCGCTGGACGCCCGCACCCTGCCGGAGGACCCCGAGCAACTCGCCGAGACGGCCGACCGGACCAGCGTCTTCGGCCGGGTCACCCCGCAGCAGAAGCGCCGGCTGGTCGGGGCGCTGCAGTCCCGCGGCCACACCGTGGCGATGACCGGCGACGGCGTCAACGACGTGCTCGCGCTCAAGGACGCCGACATCGGCGTGGCGATGGGCACCGGCTCGGACGCCACCAAGGCGGTCGCCCAGATCGTGCTGCTCAACGACTCCTTCGCGACCATGCCCTCGGTGGTCGCCGAGGGTCGCCGGGTGATCGGCAACATCGAGCGGGTCGCCGGGCTGTTCCTGGTGAAGACGGTCTACTCGGTGCTGCTGGCGCTCCTGGTGATCTTCACCCACTCGCCGTACCCGTTCCTGCCCCGGCACTCCACCGTGCTGTCCACCCTCACCATCGGCGTGCCGGCCTTCTTCCTGGCCCTGGCCCCCAACAACGAGCGGGCCCGCACCGGCTTCGTGAAGCGCGTCCTGCGGCTGGCGATCCCCGGTGGCGTCATCGCCGGCACCGGCACCTTCGTCGCCTACGCGCTGGCCCGCTCCGACCACGCGACCGACCTCAAGGGCGACACCAGCGTGGCCACCCTGACGCTCTTCCTGATCGCCATCTGGGTGCTCGCCATCGTCGCCCGCCCGTACAACTGGTGGCGGCTGCTGCTGATCGCCACCATGGGCAGCGCGTTCGCCCTGGTCCTGCTGGTCCCGGCGCTGTCCGACTTCTTCGAGCTCTCCCTGGTCGGCGGGCGCGACCCGTGGACGGGCGTCGGCATCGCGCTGATCTGCGGCGTGGCGCTGGAGTCCGCCTGGCACTGGATGAAGCGTCGCGGCCTGGAATGACCGCCCCCTGCGCTTAGCATCTCCCTGAAAGGGGGTGCCGAATGGCGCGCAGGGGTGGGGAATTGGAGGCGTTCATCGCCTTCCTGGGCGGACTGCTGGCGGCCGGGCTGACGGCGCTGGCGATGGCGGGCGTCGGCCTGGCGGTCAGGCCCACGCCCGCACTGAAGGCAGCGGCGATGGTGACGCTCGGCGCGGTCTGGCTGACCGTCACCACCACCGTCTACCTGCGGCTCAAGCCGCGCAACGGCTGAAACTCAGCCCTCGAAGTCGCGGGCCGCGGACAGCTCGTACGCCCGGTCCGGCTCGCTGAGCGCGGCCAGCACCTCGAAGCGCCGGTGCCACTGCCCGACCGACCAGGCGAGCCCGGCCGCCAGGCCCTCCGGGGTGGCCGCGTGCAGCAGTCCGGGCACCGGCGGGATCTCGAACTCGTCGTCCTCGTCGGCGGCTTCGGCCAGCTCCGGGTCGTACGGCGGCTCCGGGGCGTCCGCCTCCCGGTCCCAACGCCAGTCCACCGCGGCCTCGCCGCCGTCCGGGCCGACCACCAGGAGCTCCTCGTGCTCCTCGTAGGCGACCGGGCAGCCGGGCAGCAGCTCCCGCACCACGGCCGGCACCCGGTGCAGCACGCCCTCGGAGAGCACCCGGCCGCCGGCCACCTCGCTGGCCAGCGACACGTGCAGCCGCTCGGCGAGGTCCGCGGCGAGCGCCGGGGCGACCGGCAGCAGCGGGTACGGGTGCAGGAGCTGGACCAGGTCGGGGGCGTCGGCGACGACCGCCTCGGTGGCGTCCACCACCACTGTGTGGTCCGGGCGGCGCCCGGTGTCCGGGTCCAGCGGCGGCAGCGCCCGCACCACGTCCAGCGGTTCGATCCGCCCACGCTCGACCCGGGCCAACGCACTGTGGATGCCGTGCAGTTGGCGGTGCCCGACCTCGGCGTCCGGGTCGGTGAGCCGGTCCAGCACCTCGTCCGGGCCGTGGCTCTCGGCGAGCAGCGCGGCCAGCGTGGTGCGCACCCCGAGCGCGTGCAGGAACTGCTCGTCCAGGGTGGTGCGCGCCTCGTCGTACAGGCCGCGCAGCAGCGGGTCGGCCCCGGCGGCGCGCAGCCCGGCGGGCTCGCGGCCGGCCAGCACCGGGTGGTCACGCAGCCACCAGGCGGTGTACGGCGGCAGGTCGGCGTAGGAGCCGTCCGGCAGCAGGGTGCGCACCGGGTTGACCACGGCGTCCCGGTACGGCGGGCGGGCGAGCGCGGCCAACGCCTCGGGCCAGGCGTCGTCGTCCACCAGGTCGAGGTCGCGCACGGCCAGCAGCTCGGCGGCCACCGGCGGCACGCCGACCACCTCGTCCGCGTGCAGTGCCTCCAGGGCGTCCTCGGCCCAGTCGGCGAGCCCGTCCGGCGCCTCGTCCAGCAGGCCGGTGGGGTGGCCGCCGGCCGCCCGGTCGGCCGGCGCGGTCGGGTCGAGGCGCTCCAGGTCGTCCGGGTCGAGCACCACGTCCTCGGCGCGCACCAGCACGAAGTCGGCCAGCACTCCGACGGCCGTGAGCACCTCGGGGCCCCAGCGCTCCAGCACCTCGTCGTCCACCCAGCCGGCGTCCTCCTCGCGCGCGAGGGCGGCGAACGGGCTGCCGGGCAGCACGAGTTCGCCCGCGCGGGCGGGCTCGCCCTCGTCGTCCAGCAGCGCCAGCCGGGCCAGCCACGGGTGCTCGCCGGGCGCCGGGGCGGCGGCCTTCACCAGGGCCAGGACGGCGTCGGCCAGTTCGAGCGCGGCGTCCAGGTCGTCCTCGGCCACCTCGTACGAGCGGGCGACGGCGGCCCGCACCTCGGGGGTGTCCAGCACCCCGGCGGGCGTGGCGGTGCCGGCGCCGAGCTTGGCCAGCAGCGGGTGGGCGGCCTCCGGGTGGGCCAGCCGCAGGTCCAGCGCGGCGAGCGCCCCGGCCAGCGTCTCGGGGTAGCCGGGGAAGGCCGCCCAGTCGGCGTCCTCGGAGGGCAGCAGCACCCGCCGGGGCCCGGTGACGGTCCGCCCGTCCGCGAGCGGCACGGGCAGCGCGCCGAGCGCCTCCGGGTCGGCCGCGCCGAGCGCCGCGTACAGGTTGCGCCACCAGGCCGGGTCGCGGTCCAGGCCGCCGAGCTGGTCGACCACCTCGGCCAGCGGCACCCGGCGCACGTTCAGCACCCGCAGCTCGGTGCGGCGCTCCAGCCCGGCCGGCAGCAGCCCCGGGAAGATCGGCGCCAGCGCCTCGACCACCGAGCCGTCCGCGCCCTCCAGCAGCGTCGCGTCCCGGGGCCGCAGCGCGGGCGTGCCCTCCTCGACGACGCCGGGGTGCGGCAGGAACGGCGTGCCGGGCAGCCGGGACAGCACGGCCGCGCGCAGCGCGTTGTCCAGCGCGCCCTGCCCGAGCGGGCCCGGCACCAGGCCGAGCGAGCCCAGGTCGGCGCCGCGGGCGCGCAGCAGCTCGGCGTAGCTGTCGGCGGCGCGCTCGGTGAGGAAGTCGGCGAGCGGGCCGGGGGCGAGGTGCCGGCGGGTGGAGTCCAGCGGGTAGGAGGCGATCAGTAGCGCGGGCAGGCCGATCGGCTCGTCGCTGGGGGTGGGCGCGTGCAGCACCGGCTCGATCGCGGGCCGCTGCGGGGCGCCGTCCTCGGCGACCGGGACGGCCCAGGTCACGGTCCAGTACGGGCGGGTGCGCTCCTCGGTGGGCCGGTCGGCGAGCAGCTCCGCGTCCAGCCGGCCGGAGGCGCCGACGGTCTGCCAGACCGTCTGCCGCGGCAGCCCGCCCGCGTCGTCGGTGACGGTGACCTCGGTGACGCCGTCCGGGCGCGGCTCGGCGGCGCTGCGGGTGAGCGTCCGGGTGCCGTCCGGGGTCTCCACCACCACCTCGGCCAGGCCGGGCAGGGTGAGCAGCAGCGCGTCGTCGATGCCGGCCAGCAGCCGGCGGGTCAGGTCCTCGGCGGCGACGTCCCGCAGCGGCAGCACCACCACGGTGTCGTAGCCCTCGGGGGCCGGGCCCTCGGCCGCGAACGGCAGCCGCAGCAGTGGCACGTGGCCGTCCCGGCGGCGCAGCTCGTCGGTCAGCGCGGGCTGCGCCTCGGCCAGCGCGCGGGCCTCGCCGAGCGACCAGCGCACCCCGCCCGCGGAGCCCAGCACGGCGGGCTCGTCGGTGACGGCGAGGACGGCGGCGAAGCCGACGCCGAACCGGCCGACGGCGGGCTCCTCACCGCGCTTGGAGGAGGCGCGCAGGGTGGACAGCGACTCGACGGCGGCCGCGTCCAGCGGGGCGCCGGTGTTGGCGGCGGCCAGCACGCCGTCGGCCAGGGTCAGCCGCAGCCGCCCGGGGCCGCGCCCGGCCCGCACCGCCGCGTCGGCCGCGTTCTGCGCCAACTCGACGACCAGGCGGTCGCGGTAGCCGCCGAGCGCCAGCTCCTCCTCGGCGTTGGCGTCCTCCCGGAACCGGGCCGGCGAGGCGGCCCAGGCGTCCAGCACCCGGCGCCGCAGCGCGGCGCTCCCGAACGGGTCCGCGAGGTGCTCGTCCGTGCCGCTGCCGATGATCCGAGGTTCCACTGGACCTGCCGCCTTCCGCCGCCCTGTACGTCGTAAGGGCATTCTTCCCTGCCCCACCGACTACTCCCGACCACGGCCCGGCCCGACTGCGCCCGTACCCGAAAGATCCGCAGGCCAACGGCCGTGAGCCGGGGTCGTCCTCGGGCGGCAGGCCGGGACCGGGGGCACGGAGGAGGCCGGTCGCCCACGACACGGGGGATGCCCGGGAACGCCGCGGCCCGTCCCACCGGTCCGGTGGGACGGGCCGTCGAGCGACGCGGGCTCAGGAGCGCCCGGGCCCAGGACAGTACCGGCTCAGGAGTGCCCGAGCTCCTCCGCCGGGGCGTCCGGCTCGACCGAGCCGGAGGCGCGGTCCGGGTGGAGCTGCAGCGGCTCGACCACCAGCTCGTCCAGGATCAGCTCGGACGGCGCCGGCGGGGCCGGGATGACGGCCGCCTCGGAGTGCCCGCCGCAGCCGTACGCGAAGGAGACGATCTGCCCGTCGGCCGGGCCGAACTCGTTGCCGCACACGCCGAAGGCCTGCCCGAGCGAGCCACCGATCGGGATCAGGAAGCCGCAGCTGCCGCACGCGGCGGGCGCCGCCTGGGCCATCGGGGTCTGCGGGCCGTGGGACTTCTCCCAGCGGTCGGCGGCCAGGTGCAGCCCGAGCCGGGAGAGCACCCGGCTGCGGCCCATGCCGAGCTCCTCGGCGACGGCGTTGATCTGGGCGCGGGCCGGGGCGGGCTGGACGTGCGGGTCGGTGACGACCACGTCCTCCTCCGCCGCGAGGGCGGCGACCACGGAGTTCGGCGCGGGCTCGTCCTCGCCGCTCCAGCCGGGCTCCAGCCGCGCGTCGTCGGCGCCGGTGGGCAGCAGGTCGCCGGGGCCCATGTCGCCCGGGCGCAGCCGCTCGCTCCACGGCACCCACTCCGGCGCCAGCACGGCGTCGGGGCCGGGCAGCAGCACGACCTCGTCGAGGGTGACGTTCTTGGCCCGCGGCGCCCGCGCCACGGTGACCGCCCAGTGCCAGCCGCGGTAGGCCGCGTCCAGGCAGTCGAAGCTGTGGGTGACGACGCGGTCGGCGTCCGCCTGGACGCCCAGGTGCGGACCGACCGCCTCGGGTCCGACGGCCTCCTCGGCAGCCTGACGAGCGAGTTCGACGGCCTCGGCACAGAGCCGGTCGGGGGTACGGCTTCGCATCGCAGCACTCACGGCGTCGATTCTCTCCCAGTTCTTCTGTCGCCCACGGCGTGTTGCCTGTTCCGTCGCGGCTCGGTAGTCCCTCGTCCATTCTGCGCGACCCGGGGCCGCCGCGGGTACCGACCGCGCCGCTCGACCGGCCTGAGGGCGCCCGGCGCCCCGGCGGGCGGACCTTGGGCAGGCTACCCGCCGGTCGGCACCCCGGCACAGTCCGGGGCGGAGCCGAGCGTTCCGCGACCGCGCCGAGCGGACCGGAATCCCGCGTCGCCACGGCGAATCTGGGGCAGGATGGGCTTGTGGCGGACGACAACCCGTCGCAGCACGCACTGCGCCCCTCGCCGGCCGTCAGCCCCGGCGAGGCGGACGCCGTGCCGCGACACCGACCTCCTGTCCCCGCTGCGGGTGAACCGCGGTCGGGGGACGGTGCCGAGGCGCCCGCCGCCCGGGTCAGCCTGGAGAAGCAGGACGCTCACGACATTCCGGACGACCTGGACGACGCCCCCACCCGTCACCTCCCCACCCTCGACGACGACCTGGACGGGGAGCTCCCCGAGCCCCGCCGCCACTTCCTGGTCCGCGTCGCCTCCGCCGCCGGCATCCGCGCCGGCAAGCTGGTGCACGGCACCGGCCGCCGGATCCGCCGGGCCACCTCCGCCGAGGGCGCCGGCGAGTCCGGCCTCGCCAAGCTGATCGAGCTGCACGCGCTGAACTCCTTCGGCGACATGCTGATCACCATCGCGCTGGCCTCCACCATCTTCTTCTCCGTCCCCACCGGCCAGGCCCGCGGCCGGGTCGCCCTCTACCTGCTGATCACCATGGCCCCGTTCGCCCTGCTGGCTCCGGTGATCGGGCCGCTGCTGGACCGGATCCCGCACGGCCGCCGGGCGGCCATGGCGATGTCGATGCTGGCCCGGGCCGCACTGGCCTGGACGATGGCCGGGGTGATCTCCGGCGGCGGCATCGCGCTCTACCCGGAGGCGCTGGGCGTGCTGGTGGCGTCCAAGGCGTACGGGGTGGTGCGCAGCGTCGTGGTGCCCCGGCTGCTGCCGAGCCGGCTGTCCCTGGTGAAGGCGAACTCCCGGGTCACCCTGGCCGGGCTGCTGGCCACCGGCGTGGCGGCCGCGGTGGGCGGGCTGCTGCACCTGATCGGGCCGGGCTGGCCGCTGCGCGGTGCCTTCCTGGTGTTCGTGATCGGCACCCTGATGGCCTTCCACCTGCCGCACGAGGTCGACTCGGCGAAGGGCGAGCAGCGGGCCGTCCTGCACGCCGAGGTGCACGGCGAGGGCTCGCACCTGATCCACCACAAGCCGCCGAAGGTGAAGGCCTCGCTGCGCACCGTCGGCCCCTCGGTGGTGCTGGCGCTGCGGGCGATGGCGGCGATGCGCTGGCTGGTCGGCTTCCTGGTGTTCTTCCTGGCCTTCCTGCTGCGCACCGACCCGATCGGCGGCCTGCGGCCGACCGTGGCCCTGGGCCTGGTGGCGCTGGCGGCCGGGGCGGGCAACGCGCTGGGCTCGCTGCTGGGCTCCTGGCTGCGCACCCGGGGCCCGGAGGCGACGGTCACCGCGATGCTGCTGGTGGCGGCCTGTGTGACGGCGGCGGCCGCGCTCTGGTACGGCGTGGTGACGGTGGTTCTGGTCGCGGGCCTGGCCGGGATGGCGGCCTCGCTGGGCAAGCTGGCGCTGGACGCGCTGATCCAGCGGGACGTCCCGGAGGCGGTGCGGACCTCGGCGTTCGCCCGTTCGGAGACCCTGATGCAGTTGTCCTGGGTGGCGGGCGGCGGGGTCGGCATCGTGCTGCCGCTGAACGGGGTGCTGGGCCTGTCGATCGCGGCCGCGGTGGTCGGTCTGGTGCTGCTGTGGACGGTCCACTCGCTGCTGCGGCTGGGCCGGTGGCGGCACCCGGCCGCGCCGCGGGTGGCCTAGGGCCTGTCGGACAGGCCCTGCCCGGCGGTGGGGCAACACGCGGTGGCCGACCCCCGCGTAGCGTGATCGGCCCGGCCCGGTAGATTCTGACGCATGAGCCTCAATGCCCGTGCCATCGCCGCCATCGGCGCCGTCGTTGTGGTCGGCGCCGCCACGGTGGGCACCTCCGTCGCGATCGCCGCCGGCCAGACCGAGCACAACTCCCACCGTGCCACCCTGACGGTCGGCAACTCCTCGATCACCGCTGACCCGCTGTGCTGGAACGGCGGCAGCCCGATCACCGAGGACATGCAGCAGAAGTGCCAGGACGACGCCGCCCAGGCGCTGAAGGACGGCACCCTGCCGACCCGCGATGTGACGGCGAGCGACCAGCTCGGCGTCGGTGTCAGCCCGAACGTGGCCAAGTCCGGCTGGTGGGCCTTCACCAACGGCGGCTCGACCAGCCAGGGCGGCCGCTTCAGCCTGTTCTCGTACGCCCAGGGCCCGACCTTCTCCGGCACCCAGCAGGCCAGCAAGGCGCTGAACGCCAGCGGCAAGACCGTGGTCACCGTGGTCGAGGGCGACAAGAACTCGGACAACCCGATCGCCGTCTGGTACTTCCAGCTGAACACCCAGACCAGCTGACGATCCTGCGATGACCGCGCACGTCACCGACGCGCACCCCGAGCAGTCGGGCCCCGAACGGGCCCGGCTGCTCGTCGTCGTCGCGGTGCCCGCCGAGGCCGAGGCCGTCCTGCGCGGCCTGCCCGGCGGGGCCGCCGCCCTGCCGCTGCAGGGGGGTGTGCTGCACCGGGCGCACGGTGCTCCGGTGGACGTGCTGGCCGCCGGGGTCGGCCCGGGCGCCGCTGCGGCGGGCGCCTCCGCCGCGCTGGCCGCCCGTCCGTACGGGCTGGTCGCGTCGGCCGGGATCGCCGGCGGTTTCGCCCCGCACGCCCCGGTCGGCGCCACCGTGGTGGCCGACGCGATCGTGGCCGCCGACCTCGGTGCCGAGACCCCCGAGGGCTTCGCCGACGTCACCGAGCTGGGCTTCGGCACCACCCGGCACACCCCTGCCCCGGCCGCCGTGGAGCTGGCCGCCCGGGCGCTGGGCGCGCAGGGCATCGACGTCGTCGCCGGCCCGGTGCTGACCGTCTCCACCGTGACCGGCAGCGCCGGGCGGGCCGACGAGCTGGCCGCCCGCCATCCGGGCGCCGCCGCCGAGGCGATGGAGGGCTTCGGCGTGGCCGAGGCCGCCGCCTGGTACGGCGTGCCGGCCTTCGAACTGCGGACCGTGTCCAACCCGGTGGGCCCGCGCGACCGGGCCGCCTGGCGGATCGGCGAGGCCTTGGAGGCCCTGGAGCGGGCCTTCGCCGCGCTGCCCGTCGCCGAACTGATCGAGGAGGCCGGCCGTGGCTGAACGGCTGAGCATCGCGTACTCGCCCTGCCCGAACGACACCTTCGTCTTCCACGCCTGGGCGCACGGCCTGGTGCCCGGGGCGGACGCCCCCGAGGTGACCTTCGCCGACATCGACATCACCAACGGCCTGGCCGAGCGCGGCGAGCTGGACGTGCTGAAGATCAGCTACGGCGCGCTGCCCTGGGTCCTGGAGGAGTACGCCCTGCTGCCCTGCGGCGGCGCTCTCGGGCGCGGCTGCGGCCCGCTGGTGCTCACCCTGCCGGGCGTGGGCTCCCCCGCGGAGCTCGCCGGGAAGACGGTGGCGGTGCCGTCCGAGCGCTCCACCGCCTACCTGCTGTTCCGGCTCTGGGCGGCCGAGGCGGTACCGGGCGGCTTCGGCGAGATCGTCGTGCTGCCGTTCCACGAGATCATGCCCGCCGTCCGGGACGGCCGGGTGGACGCCGGCCTGGTGATCCACGAGGCCCGCTTCACCTACCAGCAGTACGGCCTGCACAGCCTGGCCGACATGGGCGAGGCCTGGGAGGAGCGGACCGGCCTGCCGATCCCGCTCGGCGCGATCGTCGCCAAGCGCTCGCTGGGCGCCGAGCGGCTGCGCGCCCTCGCCGACACGATCCGCGCCTCCGTCCGCCAGGCCTGGGCGGAGCCGGCGGCCAGCCGGGAGTACGTGCTGGCGCACGCCCAGGAGATGGACCCGGCGGTCGCCGACCAGCACATCGGGCTGTACGTGAACGAGTTCACCGCCGACCTCGGCGAGGAGGGCTACGAGGCCGTCCGCGCGCTGCTCACCCGGGCCGCCGCGGAGGGGCTGGTGCCCCCGCTCGACCCGGGTGCGCTCGCGTTCGGGTAGCCCCGGACTCCAGGGACTCCAGGGCACCCGAACGCGAGGGCGCCGGGGTGCCTCAGACGTCGAACTGGTCGGCCACCGCGCGCAGCAGGCCGGCCAGCTTCTGGCCGGTGGGCTTGGCCGGGTAGCGACCGCGCTGGAGGCCGGGCAGCACCGCGTCCAGGGTGGTGATCAGGTCCTGGACGATCGGCGCCATGTCGTCGGCGCTCCTGCGCTGGGCGGCGGCCACCGACGGCAGCGCCTCCAGCAGCTGCACGGCCATCGCCTGGTCCCCGCGATGGCCGGCGACCACGCCGAACTCGACCCGCTGGCCCGGCTTCAGCACGGTGACACCGGCGGGCAGCGCCTTGGTGTGGACGAAGACGTCGCCACCGTCGTCGCGCGACAGGAAGCCGAAACCCTTCGTCTCGTTGAACCACTTGACCTGGCCGGTGGGCATCTCGAACAGTCCTCGAATGGGTGTGAGGGATCCCGGCCCTGGCCGGGGATCACTGGGTGGTGTGGGAAAAAGGACGGCCGACCTCGGCTCGACGCCCAAGGGCGCTCACGGTCGGCGCGTTGTCGGGAGCAGACTAACGGTCCGTCACTGCCTCATCAGCGTTCCGCGAAGGAGGCGCGTTCCGAGGCCCGCCCGGGGCGACGGGAGCGCGGGGATCTCGCGGCCACGGGCGACCCGGTACTGGCACGGCCGGGGCGCTTCTCAGCGCAGTCCATCGGCTCACACCCCCGGGTCTGAGGACACGGGACGCACCTGCAGCGCCCCTCGGCACCCCCTGCATACCCCCGCCCAGCAGGGATCAAAACGTTCAGCTGCCGGGAAACTGCGCAACGTGACCGCCCCGCTCCGGTGGGCCGCCCCGGCGGTCGCTCTGCCAGACTGGGGGCACCCAGCGCAGCCCCGGAGGAGTGAGCAGTCGTGAGCAGCCAGAGCGCCGACCCCGGCGACGTGTACGTCAAGGCCGGGACGGTCGTCTTCGCCCTCGGTGCGCTCGCCACCATGGTCACCTTCGTCCCGCTGTTCCTGCACCTGACGCCGCTGCCGACGGCGATGTACTGGCTGAGCATGCTGATGCCGGCCGGCTTCCTGTCCGCGCTGACCGGGCTGTTCCTGAACGCCCGGGCCCAGCGCCGCCGGGTGGAGCCCCGGCAGCCCGCCTAGGACCTGCCCACCCCGAGGTGCCGGTCGAGCCACTCCGGGAAGCCGGTGAGGTCCGCGAGCACCACGTCCGCCCCGGCCTCGCGCAGCTCGTCCGCGCCGTACGGGCCGGTGGCCACGCCGACCGCGACCGCCTCCGCGTGCCGGGCGCCCCGGATGTCGCCGAGGTGGTCGCCGACGTAGACGCTCGCGCCGTGCTCGCGCAGCGCCTCGCCCTTGGTCTCCGCCCAGAGGTCGCCGATCACGATGTCCGCCGATATCCCGGCGTGCTCCAGGTGGAGGTGGGCGTTCGGCTCGTACTTGCCGGTGATCACCGCGACCCGGCCGCCGTGGGCGCGGACCGCCTCGACGGCGGCGTGCGCGCCCGGGAGGGGCACGGTCGGGGCGAAGGCGTGGTCCCGGTACAGCTCGCGGTAGCGGGCGGCGGCCCGCTCCGCCTCGTCCTCCGGGAACCAGTTGCGGATCTCGTTCAGCAGCGGCGGGCCGAGCCGGGTGACCACCAGGTCGGCGTCGATGTGCGTACCGGTCTCGGCGGAGAGCGCCTCGTAGGTGGCGCGAATACCCGGACGGGTGTCCAGCAGCGTCATGTCGAGGTCGAAACCGACGGTGAGCGGGGCGGTGGGGATCACGGGCATGCCGCCAGGCTATCCAACGGACACCGAGGGCGACGAAGGGATTTGCCCCGGCTTCCGGACGGAACTTAGGTTTACCTGAGTTGTCTGCGGAGAGGGCTCATGACCGACACCACCGCACCACACACCACCGCACCACCGGGAACGCGGCGCGCACCCCGTCGCCGAGCACTGTGGCTCGCCGCCGCGCTGGCCGCGCTGGCCCTCGCGGTGCTGCTGAGCCTGGCGGTCGGCAGCCGCACCATCCCGTTCTCCGGGACGGTCCACGCGCTGCTGCACGGCGGCGACGGCGCCGACGCCGTGGTGATCCGGGAGCTGCGGCTGCCGCGGACGGTCGTCGGGCTTTCCGTCGGCGCAGCGCTCGGCCTGGCCGGGGCCGTGATGCAGGGCCTGACCCGCAACCCGATCGCCGACCCGGGCATCCTGGGCGTCTCCCAGGGCGCGGCGGCGGGCGTGGTCGTCGCCATCTCCGGCTTCGGCGTCTCCACCCTCACCGGGTACGTGTGGTTCGGCTTCGCCGGCGCGGTGATCGCCACCGTGCTGGTCTACGGCCTCGCCGGGCGCGGCCGGGGCGGGGCGACCCCGATCAAGCTGGCGCTGGCCGGCTCGGCGATGTCCGCCTTCATCGCCTCGCTCAACGCCCTGGTGCTGACCACGGACGCGGCCACCATGGACCAGTTCCGTTTCTGGCACGTCGGGTCGCTCTCCGGGCGCACGGCGGACGTCGCCTGGCAGCTGCTGCCGTTCCTCGCGATCGGCACCCTGCTGGTGGTCGCGGTGGCCCGCGGCCTGGACGCGCTGGCGCTCGGCGAGGACACCGCCAAGGGCTTGGGCTCCAAGACCGGCCTGGTCCGCGTGGTCGGCGCCCTCGGTGCCACCGTCCTGACCGGCTCCGCGGTGGCCGCGGCCGGCCCGATCGCCTTCGTCGGCCTCGCCGTCCCGCACGCCGCCCGCGCCGTCGCCGGCGCCGACCACCGCTGGATCCTCGCCTTCTCCGCCGTCCTCGGCCCCGCCCTGCTGCTGCTCGCCGACACCCTCGGCCGGGTGCTCTTCCCGCCGTCCGAGGTCCCGGCCGGCGTGATGACGGCACTGGTCGGAGTGCCGGTGCTGGTGGCACTGGTCCGGCGCAGGAAGGTGGTCGCCGCATGAGTGCGGTGTCCCTGCGCGGGTACTCCGTGGTGCGGGCCGGGCGGGCGTCCCTCCTCCTCCACCGGCGCTCCGCGGCCGCCGCCGTCGGGCTGCTCGTCGTCCTCGCCGCGACCGCCGTCGCCTCGCTCTGCCTCGGCGAGTCGACCGTCTCGCCCGGCGAGGTGGTCAAGGTGGTGCTCGGTCGGCCGAGCCCCGACGAGCTGGTGGTCGGGGAGTTCCGGCTGCCGCGGGTGGTGGTCGGGCTGCTGGTCGGGGCGGCGCTCGGGCTGGCCGGGGCGCTGGTCCAGACCGTCGCCCGCAATCCGCTGGCCAGCCCCGATGTGGTGGGCGTGACCTGGGGTGCGACCGCGACCGTCGTCGGGCTGATGGCGTACGGGGTGGTCGGCTCCACCGGGCAGGCGCCGTACGCGGCGGTCGCCGGCGGACTGGCGGCCGGGCTGCTGGTGTACGCGCTGGCCTGGCGGCGCGGGCTGCACGCGCAGCGCTTCGTGCTGATCGGCATCGGGATCAGCGTGGCGCTGTCCTCCCTCACCTCGGTCTTCCTCACCAAGGGCGACGGCTTCCAGGCACAGGCCGCCAAGGTCTGGATGACCGGCAGTCTGAACGGCTCCGGCTACGACCAGGCCGGGCGGCTGGCCTGGGTGCTGCTGGCGGCCCTGCCGGTGGCGCTGTGGGCGGCGCGCGCCCAGCGGTCGATCTCCTTCGACGACGCCACCGCCGTCGGCCTCGGCCTGCGGCTGGACCGGATCCGGCTGGGCATGGCACTGCTGGGCATCGTGCTGGCCTCCTGCGCGGCCGGCGCCGCCGGGCCGGTGGACTTCGTCGCGCTGATGGCCCCGCAGATCGCGCTGCGGCTGGCCCGTTCGGCGCAGATCCCGCTGTTCTGCTCGGCGCTGACCGGCGCGCTCGTCGTGGTGCTCGCCGACCTGATCGCCCGGCGTCTGCTCGCCCCGACCGAGCTGCCGGTGGGCGTGGTGACCGGCATGGTCGGCGCGCCGTACCTGATGTGGCTGCTCATCCTCCCCCAAACTCCGTTCGGGGGTACCCCCATCCGCCGTGGAGGTTCCTGATGACCCCGAGGACGCACCGCCTGGAGGCCCGGGGCCTCACCCTGGCCTACGAGGCGCGCACGGTCGTCGAGGGCCTCGACGTCCGCATCCCCGACGGCCGGGTGACGGTGATCGTCGGCCCGAACGCCTGCGGCAAGTCGACGCTGCTGCGCGCCCTCGGCCGGCTGCTGAGGCCCGTCCGGGGCGCCGTGCTGCTCGACGGGCTGGAGCTGGCGCGGATCCCGACCAAGCGGATCGCCCAGCGGCTCGGCCTGCTGCCGCAGTCGCCGACCGCCCCGGAGGGCATCTCGGTGGCGGACCTGGTCTCCCGGGGCCGCCAGCCGCACCAGAGCTGGTGGCAGCAGTGGTCGGCGGAGGACGAGGCGGCGGTCGCGGAGGCGCTGGAGCGCACCTCCACGGCGGGGCTGGCCGAGCGCAGCATGGACGAGTTGTCGGGCGGGCAGCGCCAGCGCGCCTGGATCGCGATGGCGCTCGCCCAGGGCACGGACATCCTGCTGCTCGACGAGCCGACCACCTACCTGGACATCGCCCACCAGGTCGAGGTGCTGGACCTGGTGCGCCGGCTGAACGTCGAGCGCGGCCGGACGGTCGTCGCCGTGCTGCACGACCTCAACCAGGCCGCCCGGTACGCCGACCACCTGGTGGCGATGCGGGACGGCCGGGTGGTGGCGCAGGGCGCGCCCGGGGAGGTGGTGACGGCGGAGCTGGTGCGGGAGGTGTTCGGGCTGGAGTCGGTGGTGGTGCCGGATCCGGTGACGGGCACGCCGCTGGTCGTTCCGGGTGCTCCGTGGGTGGCGGCGGAGGAAGCGGCGGACGCCTGACGCCATGCGTGGGTTCCTGACGTCGTTCGTGGCCGCTTAACGGCACTTTAGGCATCATTTCAGACATAATCGACGCGCTCCCGCCCGTTGCCGCACCACCTACGCCGGAGGACCCGCCGATGCCCCGGATCGCCCGCCGTCCGTTCCTCGTCGGCCTCGGCGGGGCCGCGCTCGCGGCGTGCACGTCCGGGCAGTCGGCCCCGCCGACCCCCGACAACCTCGGGACGAACGCGCCCCCCTCCCCCAACCCGGCGCCGCCGGTCACGGTGAACGCCGCGACCGGGCCGGTGGTGGTGCCCGGCGAGCCTCTGCGGGTGGTCGTGCTGGACACCGATGTGCTCGACTCCGCGCTGACGCTCGGCATCACCCCGATCGGCGCCGCGCTCCCGGCCGCCGACACCCGCTTCCCGGGCTACTGGCCGGTCTCCCGTACGGCGGGCATCCGGATGGTCGGCCCGGCCGGCGCGCCGGACCTCGCGGCCGTGCGGGCCCTGCGGCCGGACCTGATCCTCTCCAACCAGACCCGCGACGGCGACCGGTACGGGCAGCTGAGCGCGCTCGCCCCGACCGTGCTCACCCAGACCACCGGGGCGCCGTGGAAGGCGAACTTCCAGCTGCACGCCCAGGCGTTGAGCCGGGTGACGGCGGCCGCGGCCTTCGCCTCCGCGTACCAGAAGCACGCCGGGCAGGTCGCCCAGGCGCTGGCGGCGGCGAAGCTGTCGGGGCGCAAGGTGAGCCTGGTGCGGTTCACGGAGGGCGGCGGGATCCGGCTGTTCGGGCGGCAGAGCTTCCCCGGGAGCGTGCTCGCCGAAGCCGGGGTCGGGCGGCCGGATCCGCAGAACGTCGACCAGTCGGACTTCGAGATCCCGCCGGACCAGATCGGCAAGGCCGACGGCGACCTGCTGCTGTACGCGACCTACGGCGATCCGGAGCGGGCGGGCAAAAACGCGACGCTGGCGAGCCCGGGCTGGCAGGCGCTGGGGGCGGTGAAGGCGCACCGGGCGTTCCCGGTGGAGGACCAGCTGTGGTTCCAGGGGATCGGGTACACGGGCGCCAACTTCATGCTGGACGAGCTGCAGCGCTTCCTCGGCTTCCCCGGGGCGTAGTCCGTCCACTGACGACAAGTCGACTTGACGGGGGTTGTGCGGCCGACCGGTGCTTCCGCCACAATGGGCCGCCATCGTCACATCCGACCGGGGGGAAACACCATGTCAACTGCGGCAGCTCCGACCGCTCCCGACCGCAAGGGAAAGGCCGCCGCACTCGGCTGGCTGATCAGCATCGCGTTCAACGTGGTCGCGCCGATCATGATCTACAACCAGCTGCACGACCACGGCTACAGCGAGTCCACCGCCATCCTGCTCTCCGGCCTCGGCCCGGTGGTCGACACCGCGATCTACCTGGCCTGGCACCGCCGGATCGACGAGTTCGCCATCGTCTCGCTGGTCTTCGTCGCCCTGAGCCTGATCGTCGCGCTGATCGGCCCGACCGACCCGAAGATGCTGCTGGCCAAGGACTCCTTCGTCTCCGGCCTGCTCGGCGTGCTCTACCTGGTGTCGCTGGCCGCGCCGAAGCCGATCATGTTCTTCTTCGGGCGCAAGTTCGCCACGGACGGCACGCCCGAGATGGTGGCCTGGTGGAACTCGATGTGGCAGTACGAGAACTTCCGGCGGGTCCAGCGCAACCTGACCGTCGTGTGGGGCATCGCCTTCATCCTGGAGGCCGCGCTGCGGATCGTGTTCGTCTACACCCTGTCGCACGGCACGGTGGTGGCGATCAACAACATCCTCCCGTTCGTGGTGCTCGGCGGGCTGGTGTACTTCACCATGGTCTACGCCAAGCGTTCCAGCGCCCGGGGCCGGGCCGCCGCCGAGGCGGCCGCGGCCACCGCCTGATTCAGCGCGAACTCGCGTAGCGGGCCGGGGAGATGCCGACCGCTGCGGTGAAGTCCCGGGTGAGGTGGGCCTGGTCGGCGTAGCCGAGTTCCACGGCCAGCGCCGCCAGGTCCACTTCTCCTTCCGCCGCCGCCCGTTCGGCGGCCTCGTGCAGCCGGGCGCGGCGCAGCACCCACTTCGGGGAGGCGCCGACGTACTCGGCGAACAGCCGCTGGAGGCTGCGGACGGTCACGCCCAGCTCGCGGGCCAGATCGTCCACCCGGAACAGGTCCGGGGAGCCGGTGATCCGGTCCACCACGGCGGCGACCTCCTCGGCGACCGGGTCGGGCGCGGGGAGGCGGGGCAGCAGGAAGGCGTCGGCCCGCTCGGCGCTCGGCTCGTCGAGGATCCGGGCGTTGCACCGGTCCGCCTCGGCGCCGAAGTACTCGGCGGCCGGGACGGACCGGTCGGCGAGGGCGCTCACCGGGTGCCCCGCGAAGGGCCGGAAGGCCCCCGGGCGGAACTTCACGCCCAGCACGTGCCCGGCACCCTCCAGGCGGCGGACGAAGAGCGAGCGGTCCACCCCGTACACGCGGGCCCGCGGGGCCTCGAAGACCAGGTGGACGTTGGGGTGGGCGAGCACCTTCTGCTCGTACGGGGGCAGGCCGGTCAGGTCCCAGCGCACCAGCCAGTAGAACTCCACGAAGCGCGCCACGGCGGGCGCGGGCGCGAGCCGCTCCACGCTGATCAGCTCGGCGGCCTTGGCGGGGTGGAGCACGCCTCGGCCGAGATCGGGAGAGTCCATGGCGGCCAGGCTAGTCGTCGCGTTTCTTCAAGACCTCGCGGTGCGGCCCGGCGCAGGATCGGGGCATGAACGCTCACCCGATGCACCCGTTCCTGGCCCGCGCCGCCTCCGCCGCGGCCGGTGTCGCCGCCGCCGTCCCGGCCGGTCAGCGGCTGGACGCGCCGACGCCCTGCGGGGAGTTCGACACGCGCGCGCTGATCAACCACTGGGTGCTCTACACCTCGCACGGCCTGGAGCACCGGGCCCGGCGGGCCGAGCTGCCCGAGGAGCTGATCGCCCGGGACTTCACCGTGGACGCCGACTGGCGCTCCGCCTACGCGGCGCAGCTGGAGCGGGCCGTCGCGGCCTGGGGCGAGCCGGCCGCCTGGGAGGGGGACGTCGACCTCGGCGGATCGCCGGTTCCGGCGGTGGGGATCGCCCGGATGCTGATCCTGGAACTGGTGCTGCACGGCTGGGACGTCGCACGGGCGGTCGGCGGGGAGATCGAGGTCGACGAGGAACTCGCCGAGCTGGTGGGCGAGATCGTCGAGGAGAACGCCGAGCTGTACCGGCAGTACGCGGGCTTCGCCGAGGTCGTTCCCGTGCCGGACGACACCTCGGCGTGGGACCGCGCGCTGGCCGCCTCCGGGCGCGATCCGCGCTGGAAGGGCTGACGGGGGAAGGGCCTCCTGCCGGGAAGGGCGGGCAGGCTACGTCTCGGCGCGCTGGGTGACCTGGGCGCTGGTCCGGTCGCCGAGGAACTCGTACCAGCAGCGTTGCAGCGCCGGGTAGTTCGTGGCCGCCTCGACGAGACCGAGAAACGCCTTCACGGTGGCACCGAGCCGATCCTGCAGTTCGGTGTCGTTCAGGTCGCCGCTGTCACCGAACGCCTGGTGGGCCTTCGCCAGGCTGAACATGTCCGGATAGACACGGGCCCCGAGATGTTCCAGCGGAACGCGGAGCGCCCACAGTCCTCGGTTTCCTCCCATCATGGAGGGAGAAGCCGAGACCAGCAGAGCGTGCTTGTCCTTGAACGGCTGCGGGCGGAAGCGCGACAGCCAGTCGATCGCGTTCTTCACCACGCCGGGGACCGATGCGTTGTACTCCGGCGAGGCGAGCACGAACGCCTGCGCCGCCTGAAGGCGATCGCGCAGGACGACGGAGTTGCGCGGCTGGCCCTGAACGGTCTCGACGTCCCCGTCGTACGACGGCATGTCGAAGTCCCGCAGGTGGGCAAGATCGACGGCAGCGCCGTTCTCGGACAGCAGCTTGGCGGTCAGCCCGGCCAGCTGCCCGTTGAACGATCCCGCCCGATAGGACCCCGACAGCACCAGCACGCGCAGCGGCTCACCGTGGCCGTCGCCCGGAACCGGCCGGACGACATCCCGCAGTGCGCCCGCCGTACTGGAGGAGGCCGGAACGGCTGGATTCGCACTCATATGCGCCACCCTGCCACGCGACCGCCCGCCTCGCCGCCCGCGCTGGTCCGAACGCGGGCGGCGAGGCAGGCGGCCGAAGTGCTAGGAACCCGCCAACGCCTTCCGCAGCCTGGCGCGCAGGAGGCGGACGGCCGGGGACTGCTGGTCGCGGCGGGCGATGAGCCCGAGGCGGGCGTAGGTGGCGGCGTCGGTGAGTGGGACGGCCCGCAGGCCGGCGCCCTGGGCGGAGGAGGCGCTGAGGACGGCGACCCCGGCGCCGCGCTCGGCGAGGCGGAGCAGGGCCACCGGGGAGCTGGCGTCGATGTCCACGCGGGCGTCGAGACCGAGGTGGGCGCAGGAGCGCTCGTAGGCGGCGCGGATGCCGGTGCCGGCGGAGAGGCAGAGGATCTTCTCGCCGCGCAGGTCCTGCAGCTGCAACTCGGCTCGGTCGAGGGGGTGTCCCGCCGGGACGACGGCGGCGAGCGGCTCGTCGATGACGACGGTGGCCTCCAGGCCCGGGGACACCTCGCCCGCGTAGCCGATCAGGGCCAGGTCGAGGGCGCCGGACAGGACCTGCGATTGCAGCAGCTCGGAGTGGCCCTCGTGCAGGCTCAGCTCGATGCCGGGGTGAGTGCGGCCGAGGTCGGCGACGGTGTCCAGGAACGGCGGGATGGAGCAGCCGGTGATCATGCCGAGGCGGACCCGGCCGCGCACGGCGTCGGCGAACTCGGCGGCGGTGTGCTGGATGGCGTCGAGGGTGGCGAGGGCGTTCTTGGCGAGCGGGAGGACGGCCTCGCCGGCGGGGGTGAGCTGGACGCGCCGTCCGGAGCGGTCGAGCAGCTGCTGATCCAACTCGCGCTCCAGTTTGGCCACTTGGGTGCTGATGCCGGACTGGCTGACGTGCAGGCGGTTGGCGGCCGCCGTGAAGGAGCCCTCGTCGACGACGGCGGCGAAGTAGCGCAGCTGGTGCATCTCCATAACTCGTGATGATAGCTGGCATCCGATCCATCTGCTGGACGGATGGATGGGTGGTCGGGAGGATGGAGGCATGACGACGACGAAGACTGCGCGCGAGCTGGCCGAGACCTACTTCACCGCCTGGGAGGCGGGCGACTTCGACACCGTCCGGGGGCTGCTGGCCGACGACGTGGACTTCGTCGGGGCGCTGGGCACGGCGTCGGGGATCGAGGAGGCGCTGGGCGGGCTGAAGGGCCTCGGGCAGGTGCTGGAGAAGATCGACGTGAAGGTGCGGGTGGCCGATGGCGACGAGGTGATCACCTGGTTCGAGCTGTGCACCACGGTTGCGCCGCCGGCGCCGACGGCGAACTGGATGCACGTGGAGAACGGGAAGATCGCCCGGATCCGGGTGACCTTCGACCCGCGCGGCCTGCTGGCGGGCTTCGAGAAGAAGAGCTGAACAGGGACTCTGCGGGAAAACAGGAGGGCCGTGATCGCCGGGGCGGTGACGGCCCTCTTCGGCTGTCCGCGCTCAGGCGTCCTCGTCGGGCGGGGTCGCCCTGAGGGCGGTGATGACGCCCAGGGCGACCGTGGCGATCGCGAGGGCGAGGAGGACGGCGAAGGCCGCCCCGATCAGGAACCGCACGGAGTGTCCCGCTCGGCGTCGAGGAGCAGCGTGAGGAGGTTGAGGAGGGTTGAGGCCGGAGCCGTGTTGAAGCGGACGAGGACCCGGCCGTCGATGGTCTTGTCCGTGCTCGCGGAGGGCCAGATGAGGCCGAACTTCCTGCCGCGCTCCTGGACTTCGGCGAGGAGCGTGCGGATGTGGTCGTCGGTGAAGGCCCGGATCCGGGGATCGGTCGGCTTCATGGGGTGGCGGCGGACGCTCATCAGGCGGCGTCCAGGTCGCACTCGAACCAGACGGACTTGCCGCGCTCCTGCGGGTCGACGCCCCAGCGGCTGGTGAGGCCGGCGACGAGCTGGAGGCCCCGGCCGGACTCGGCGAGGAGGGCGAGGGGCTGCGACTCGGGGAGCATCGGGCTCTCGTCGGAGACGGAGACCCGGAGAACCTTGTGGAGGAAGAGGATCTGGACGATCGGCGCGGGCGTGCGGCCGTGCCGCCAGGCGTTCACGAGGAGTTCGCCGAGGGCGAGTTCGGCGTCGAAGGTGGCGGAGGGGTGCCAGCCGGAGCGGATCATCGCGTCGCGGAGGGACTGTCGGGTGAGGGCGAAGGAGGGCGTGTTGAGGTGACGCATGGGAGTTCTCCCGGGCGTGGTTGGGAAGGAAGATCCGGCGGACACACGTCGCCGTGAGCCAGGCCAGGCAGATGGGCATGGCTGCTCTGCGGCGCCCGCTAGCAGGCGTTACTGACGATCCATCGGATCGATGTGAGAACGACCATAGCGCACGCGGTCTTTCGCTTAAGACCTTCGCGAAAAACTTCCCTCTAACGTGGGGCACACTGGTCTCACCACCCGCAGAGAGGACGCCATGGCCCTTCGACCGAACCCCACTCTGCGCCAACGGCGGGTGGGGACTGAGCTGCGAAGGATGCGTGAGCAGGCTGGCCTCAGCGGCCTGCAGCTGGCACGCCAACTCGGCATCCACGCAGCCCAGGTCACCCAGATGGAGAGCGGGAAGAGCGGAATCAGCGTCGAGCGGCTGCGGACCATCGCCGCCGCGTGCCTGTGCAGCAACCAGCCGCTGATCAATGCGCTGGCCGACATGACCTCGGAGCGTGGGAAGGGCTGGTGGGAGAAGTATCGCGGGACGCTTTCCGCCGACTTCCTGGAGATCGCCGAGCTTGAGGCGAACGCACACAGCATCTCGACCTGGGCCACGACTTACATCCCTGGCCTGCAGCAGACCGAGGACTACGCAGCTGCGGTGTTCTCCCGGTTCGCCCCTTCGTTCCCCAGCCACGACCTCGATGCCCGGACGTCATTCCGTATGCGGCGGAAGGAGGCCGTCCGGCAAGGCGGAGTGCCGTATGCGTCCTTCATCCACGAAGCGGCACTGCGAATGCAGTTCGGAGGACCCCGGGTTCTCGCCGATCAGCTCGACCATCTCGTAGATGACTCACTGGCTGGTCGGATCTCGGTCCGTGTAGTGCCCTTCGACCTCGACACCTTCCCCGGCGGTGGTGAGAACATCATGTTCATCGAGGGCCCCGTGCCTGAACTCGCCACACTCCAGATGGATACTGCAATGGGCAGCATGTACTTTGACGCCCAGCCAAGCCTGGTCCGCCATCGAGACGTGTTCGCGCACCTGAACTCCGCTGCGCTCTCCGAGCCCGAGTCGCGGGAGTTCATTCGATCCATCGGGGATGAAATGCGAGGCAAGTATGCGTGACTCCATGTGGCAGAAGTCCAGCTACAGCGGGGCTTCTAACGAGTGCGTGGAGGTCCGTACAGCCAACGGGGCGGTCGAACTCCGCGAGTCCGACGAGGGCCACATCATCATCCGCACCACCCCCACCGCCCTCGCCGACCTCCTCCACGGCATCAAGGCCGGCGAGTTCGACCACCACGCCTGACGTGCCATCCTGACCACCATGAAGATCGCCGCAGCCCAACTGTCCTGCGTCCCCGCCGACATCCCCGCCAACGTCCGGCAGATCGTCGCCCTCTCCAACGAGGCGCGCGAGCAGGGTGCCGAGCTGATCGTCTTCCCCGAACTCGCCCTCACCGGGTACGAGCTCGAAGCCATAGCCGCCGATCCCAACCTCTGGACGCCCCCGGACGACGCCCGCCTGGACGCCCTCCGATCCACCGGGATCGTCACCGTCGTCAACTGCGCCGTCCCGACCGACGGCCCCCGGCCCGCCCTCGGAACCTTCGTCTACGGCAGCGACGGCGAGCTGATCACCACCTACCTCAAGCAGCACCTCTACGAGAACGAGCAGGGCATCTTCACCGCAGGCGACCGCGACGGCCGCTTCGAACTCAACGGCCTCCGCTTCGCGCTCGCCACCTGCTTCGACAACCACTTCCCCGACCTCACCGCCCGTGGCGCCGCCGACGGCTGCCACGTCCACCTCGCCAGCTCGCTCTACGGCACGGGCAACGGCATCCACGAACGGGCGACGGTCTACCCGGGCATCGCCAAGGACTCCACCATGCACGTCGTCCTCGCCAACCACGTCGGCCCGTCGGGCCCGTGGACCGGCTGCGGCGGCGCCGCCCTGTGGGCCCCGGGCGGCGCCCTCCTCGCCGAGGCCGACGACCGCACCACCACGGTGGCCGTCGCCGACATCCTCTAGCCGAAGCCGCGGATTCCACCCCACCGGGGAAACCCGACACGGTAGAAGCCGGAAGGCCGCCACCCGCAGGTGACGGCCTTCCGGCGCCTTCTCGAAACCGCAGCAGCGTAACGCCGACCACGGGCACCGCCCCGGGCCGGGTCGTGTGCCCACCAGGCCACCCCAGGGCCTCCGGCTGTCCGAGCTGCTCCAGCATCTCCACCCGAGATCCGTGAAGGTCACGGCGATCCGGGCGCCGCGCTCGGTCCGGAACCACAGCCCGGCCTGACTGCGGCAGCACGTCGGGGTCCGGCTCTCACGTCGACGCGCGAAAGCCGTCAGCTGTGGGTGGGAAGCACCTGGTAGCAGTTGCTGAGCGGGACGCCCCACGGAGTGTTCAAGTCGCCATCCTTGGAGATCGCGATCTGGAGAGCCTGCCAGAGCTTGCTGCCGGTGTCCTGCCCGACCACGCCGTCGGGGGTCAGACCGGTGGCACTCTGGAACTGCTCGAGCTGGCCGAGCGTGTTCGGCCCGAACGAACCGTCGACGTTGTCGATGTGGGCGCTGCTGCCGAAGTTCCAACCCCAGTTGACGCCAACCTGCACGCAGTAGACCGGGAGCCCGCTCTGGCCTTCACTGATGTAGGAGGCGCCGGTAGCAGCCTGCGCGGTGCCGGCGGTGGCGGCGAGGACGGCCCCACACAGGGCGGTGGCGGCCAGCGTGGTGGTGAGGCGCTTGCGGATACCCATGAGATTTCTTCCTTGTAGGCGCCCGTCCGCCAAAGCGGCGAACAGGCCTCGGCTGAAGGGAGCTGCGTGATGGCGGGCCATGTGCCCGGTCCGGTGGCCGGCATCCCGGGCGCCGCCGTTGTTGATCATTCTGGGACGCGGGACACGGATGTTCGACTGATCCGCGTCTCAACCTTCGTCCCAACCCGTCAGTACGTCGGAATTACTGCGCCGACCTGCGATGTCACCGACATTGCTCGGACACCATGAGATTCCCACGGACATCGTGGGACAGCTGTCCGCCTGGAGTGAGGCGCCGCCAGGTAGGAGCGGACCATCTCGCCGACGAGCTCGTCGCCCTGGACTACCGAGTGTTCAGCGGCCGGCGGGCGTCGGCCGGATGGACCGTCACCTCGGATGTGCGCCTGGCCATGCCCACGGAGCGGGACCGCCCTCAACCGCGCGAGGTGGCGCGCAGGCGCAGGCCGACAGGTGTGAGACCTCCGAAGGTGGTGAGCCGGTAGCTGGGCTCCGGCCCGGGCGGCTCGCTCACGTCGTAGCGGCGGGCGGTCTGCGCGGTCAGGAGCGTCAGCACCGCCATGGCCAGAGCGGCGCCCTCGCAGCCATGCGGCCCGGTACCGAAGGAGAGGAAGACCCCGGGTTTCGCCGGCGAGCCCGCATCATCGAGCCAGCGTTCGGGCTGGAACCGGTCCGGCTCGGAGTGTTCCCGTGCGTCGCGCTGGGCGGTGTAGGGGCAGACGAGAACGGTGGAACCGGCGTCGATGGTGTAGTCGGCGAGCTGAGTCCGTCGCGTGGCGCGCCGGGTCAGCAGCCAGCTCGGGGGGTGCAGTCGGAGCACCTCGCGTACCAGCGCCTGGGTGTATCGCAGGCCGTCGAAGTGCGCGTTGGTCGTCTCGGCCGGGTCCACGGGCAGCACGGCGGCTTCGGCCGCGACACGGGCCGCCGCCCGGGGGTACCGGGCCAGGTGGAGCAGGATCCATCCGGCTGCCCGGGAAGGCGTCTCGAAGGTGGCGACGGTGATTCCGGGGAGACTGTCGAAGACGGCCTCTTCCGGCAACAGGCCGTAGCGGGAGGAGGGCCGGAGCATCTGTCCCAGCACGTCGTCACCGAGGTGGCCCGATGAACGGCGCCGGCGGACGACGGACCGCAAGGCGTCGGTGAAGGCGACCTGCTGCCGGGTGCGGAACCGCCGTGCCGGTGTGGGGACCCAGCGCGGCCATACCCAGCGTGAGGGGCGTACGACCACCTCCCGGGCCAGGAAGAGCTGTGAGGCGAAGGGCAGCAGGGTGGGAGCGTCCTCGGAGAAGAGGTAGCGCACGCCGATCTCCGCCAGGGCGTGCCGGACCGGGGGCAGAACCTCGACGTCCTGGCCCGTGGGCCACTGGTCGGCGAATCGAGCGGTCCCGGACGCGATCTCACCGATCCGGGCCGCAACCGCCTGCGGGCGCAGTCCGCGCATGCGGGCGGCGTGAGCGTGCGCCCGCTCCTCGGGCGGCACCGCTCCGCTCGACCGCTTCAACGGCGGGAAGAGGGGCGAGGGCGGCTTGGGGAAGTCCTGCGCACGGTGCAGGACTTCTTCACACGGCCCGGCCGTAGCAGTGACGTAGACGCCTGGCTCCAGCTGCCAGACGTCCCCGCATTCCTCAGCGCCACGGCGCGCCAGTGCCAGCCGGTCGCGGCTCCAGACCCCGAAGCCGCCTCCGGGCAACCGCGGCGGCTCGTTCATCCGTCCCATGAGATCGTCCCTGACCCTCGCACCTGTCAGGCCGATACCGCCGGCAGTGTGGCCAGGAGCCGGCGGGCGCCCGGGGGCGCCCACCGACAGTGCGTCAGGCACCCCAGTCGTGCTCGCCGTACGCACCGTAGTCGCGGGTGAAGGACAGCTTGCTGAGCAGCTTGGCGATCATGATGCGCTCCTCTCGCCAGTCTTCAGCACCAAGTGCCATATATTCCATATTTCCATACAGTCCACATATGTCATGTCCAGAGCGTCAGCCGCACGCATGGATCACGCATGGATATAAAGCCGACCGGCAGATGGATCGCTGGGCAGGAGTGCGGTGAGTTGGCCCCAGATGGGTTCGAGCAGGCGAGACGGCAACGCGGGCACGGCCGCCCGTCGTGATCACTGAACGTGGAGAACTCCATGATCGCGTGGGCCCATGCCCGTTCTATCGTCCAATCCACCTCGCCAATGCCTATTGCCGGTCGGACTCAAGCGAACATTCAAACGGAGCACGACCGAGCCGGCGGGTGACTCTCAGCGATTCCGACAAAGCGCCTGGCAGGCCCGAGCAATCACCCGGTGAGCCGCCGAACCATAGACAGCACTCTCCGCCAACGCATCCCACGCCCGGATGTGCAGCGCTACGTCCGCCGGATCGTCCAACCACATCTCCGCGTGCCAGGACTCGGTGATGACCAACGTGCCGTCATGGATCGAGAATCCGACCCCTGCGGGCACTCGCAGGTCGGCGTCGAAAGGCACTATCCCGAGTCGAACGTTCCCGCGCGCCAGCCAAGGGACGAGGGACTCCAGCTGATCGGCCAGTACGGCCGGAGAGCAGAGCCAGGAGACAAGGGCGCCTTCCCACACCAGGAAGTGGAATGATCTCATCCGATCGTTGAGGGCTCTCTGGCGTTCCATCCGGGCCATCACCGCAGCCTCGACATCGCGGATTGATGGATGAACCCTGGCGAATCGAGTGAGTACCGCGCGGGCGTAATCAGCCGTCTGCAGCAGACCGGGAACCAAGGTCGGGTCGAACGACTGACGGTTGGTGGTCTTCTTCCCTTGTGCGGCGTGCGCCTCCTGCACCGGCCGGACACCGCCGGCGAGTTGGCGTCGCCATGACCGGTACTGCGTCTCCAGTGTCCGCAGCCTGCCCACCAACTCGGCAGCGGCATCGGGCCTCCCAACGGCCTCGGCCCATGCGCCCACATCGGTCATGGTGGGCGACTGCCTGCCGGTCTCCAACTTGCTGACCTTGGACTGGGGCCATCCCAGCCGCGCGGCCACGGCACGCCCGGACAGGCCGCTCTCGGTGCGAAGTTCACGCATCCGGGCGCCGAGAGCGACCCGCGCCTGTTGAAAGTCGGTGCTCACATGGCGGAAGGTACCTGAGCCCGGAACTCCGCGTAGCGGGTTGCGTGGTGCCAGGCAGCATCCCGGGCCTGGCAGGCGCGAAGGACTTCCAGCGGGTCGGTGACCAGCTCCATGCCGACAGTGCGCTCCCCCTCGAAGTGGAAGCGCGCGACCGTACGGGAGTCGAAGAGCCAGAAGTCCGACAGGCCTGCCAGCCCGGCCTCTTCGGCGTCCGACCGCCACATGTACCGGATGTCCTCGCCGGCCGCCACGTTGGTCCTTGCGCACGCCAACAGGTACCGCTGTCCCTCGGTCGGCGGCTCGTCCACCAGACGTACCCGCTCGAACCTCTTGCCCTTGTCCACCATGCGGCGCACGTTCTCGAACCAGGGGTGCCCGACCTCCCCTGCGGTGTCCCCCGTCCGCAGGAACTCTGCGTAGGACGGCATCTGCTTGTCGGAGAGGTAACCCGTCCTTGTCTCCAACCGCCAGGCGGTGTGCTCGAACCCATCGTTGATGAACTCGGTGATCTTCTGCTGAGGCACGAACTCCGGCACTGGCGTCGACTCCTTCGGTGCGAACCTCACGAGCAGTTCGCGAGGCACCACTACGAAGCCTTCATCCTCCTTCACGTACTTGAGTTGCGCCACGTCTTCCGGGTCCGTCACGGCATACCCCTGCACCACTACTTCACCGGTGTCGACGTCCTCGTACAGCGTCGGACAGTCCCCGACCCCCGAGGTGCTACCCATGACCCGCAGCCGCCTTGCCATAGCCGTTCCCCTCTCCGAACTGTCAGAGAAGTCCCATGATCGACGCCAACTCGCCCTCCGTCAGGGGTGATTCTCGATTATTCTCAGATACCCAAAGCGCCACAGGTGGCGCTTCACAGCCGTCTCTCAGAGCTGTTCGAATAAGCTCGCGAACCGCATCTGATCGGTGTCGGAATATTCGAGAATCACCCACGCATCGGCGATCGCCGTCCACCTAACGTGCTGCTCAACAGTGGCATTCGGCGCCACCGGGAAAAGGGGGAAGCACACATGCCCATGTTGAGCGACGGCAAGCACGGCGGCGGGTCCGGCAACGGCCAGGGTGGCGGCCAGCAGGACGACTCCAGCAGCGGCAACAAGCACGGCGGGGGCGGCAGCGACGAGGGCGGCAACACCTCGGACGGCAGCGGTCCGGCGACGGGTCGCTGACGCGTGAGCGAGATGCACGAAGCGGAGGCCGGCCGGGCCCGGCTGGCCTCCGCGCTCATCGCGAACGGGTCTCTCACCTCGGACTGGCTGGCTTCCTACAACGCCGTCCCGCGCCACTGGTTCGTCCCGGCCCAGATCTGGCCCGGCCAGGGTGACGGGGTGCGCCAGGGCGAAGCGGTCAACCGGCATGCCGACCCGATCGCCTGGTGGAACGCCGTCTACTCCGACGTCCCGCTCACCACCCAGTGGGACGACGGCGACCACACCGGGGAAGCCCGTGGCACCGTGCCCACGTCCTCCAACTCCATGCCCACCATGGTGTTCTCCATGCTCGCCGCCTTGGAGGTGGAAGACAGCCACCGGGTGCTGGAGATCGGCACCGGCACCGGCTGGAACGCCGCCCTGCTGTCCCACCGCCTCGGTTCCGGGAACGTCGTCACGGTCGAGGTCGACCGGGACAACGCCGCCGAGGCGCAGCTCCGGCTCGCACGCGCCAGGCACTCCCCGACCCTCGTCGTCGGCGACGGGTCGAAGGGCCACCCGGACAGCGCGCCGTACGACCGGGTGATCGCCACCTGCTCGGTCCGCCGGGTTCCGCCCACCTGGGTGGCCCAAACGAAGCCCGGCGGGGTGATCGTCGCCCCGTGGGGCCCCGAGTACGGCGGGGAAGCCGTGGTTCGACTCACCGTCGCCGGCGACGGTACGGCGTGCGGCCGCTTCGTCGCATCCTCCGCCTTCATGCGGCTGCGCCAGCAGCGCACCGCCCGGCCCGGCAGCCTGGAGTACCTGTCCGGCCCGTGGCCGGCCGACGGAGCGAAATCGTCAACTCGCCTATCCCCGGAGGAAGTCGGCGGCTGGCTGACGATGTTCGCCATCGGGGTGCAGGTACCGCGAGCCTTCCCGCTGATCGAGCGGTACACCGACGGCACCTACACCCTGTGGCTGCACGACACGGCCGTCACGTCCTGGGCCACCGTCGACTGGGAGCCCGACCGCACCGACTACGAGGTCGTCCAGTCCGGCCCCCGCAGCCTCTGGGACGAGGTGGAAACCGCCTGGCGGTGGTGGGACGACCAGGGCCGCCCCGGCTTCGACCGCTTCGGGCTCACCGTCGCCCCCGACGGCGGCCGGACGGTGTGGCTGGACAGCCCGAACAACCCCGTGCCCTCCCGGGGTTGAGGACACCGACCAGACGGAGTGGGAAGTCGGCCCCGCCGACTTCCCACTCCGTCCCCCTCGCCCCCTCAGCCGCCGGAGCGGATCGGCTCGCCCGTCCGGTGCAGGTGGCCGAGGATCTCGCGGTACGAGCGGAGCAGGCCCGTCTCGTAGTACGGGATGCCCTTCTCCGCGCAGAACTCCCGGGTGATCCGGGCGGCCCGCCCGAGTGCGGGGGTGGGCATGCTGGGGAAGAGGTGATGCTCCACCTGGTAGTTGAGGCCGCCCATCACCGAGTCGAGGACCGGGCCGCCGCGGACGTTGCGCGAGGTGAGCACCTGGCGGCGCAGGAAGTCGAGCCGCATCTCCGGGGTCACCATCAGCATGCCCTTGTGGTTCGGGGCGAAGACGCAGCCCAGGTAGACGCCCAGCAGCGCCTGGTGCACGGCGAGGAAGGCGACCGCCTTGCCAGGCGGCAGAGCAGCGAAGACGAGGCCGAAGTAGGCCGCGAAGTGGACGACCAGCAGGGCGCCCTCCAGCAGCGGCCGCTTCAGCACCGGGCTGCGCAGTGCGCGGAAGCTGTTGAAGCTGAGGTTGAGGCCCTCCAGCAGGAGCAGCGGGAAGAACAGGTACGCCTGCCGGCGGCCGATGAACCGGGCGAGTCCGCTCGCCTGCCGGGCCTGCCGCTGGGACCACACGACGAGGTCGGGCGAGACGTCCGGGTCCCGTTCCTCGTGGTTCGGGTTGGCGTGGTGGCGGGTGTGCTTGTTCATCCACCAGCCGTAGCTCATGCCCATCAGCAGGTTGGCCGCGACCCGGCCGCCGATCTCGCTCGGCAGCCGCCGGTTGAACACCTGGCGGTGCGCCAGGTCGTGTGAGAGCAGGCCGATCTGGGCGAAGACGACGGACATCGCCGCCGCCAGGCCGAGCTGCCACCAGGTGTCGCCCAGCGCGAAGAGCGCCCACCAGCCGCCGAGGAACGCGGCGAGCACCAGGCCGGCGCGGACGGCGTAGTAGCCGGGGCGCCGGTCGAGCAGGCCCTCGGCGGCTATCCGACGGCTCAACCGGGCGAAGTCGCTGCCACCGCCCTCCGGCTGTGCGGCGAGGGCGGCCTCGGGAGCCTTGGTCATCGTCACGGACTGTGTGGGCATGCCCCGAGTCTGGTTCGACGGGCGGCTGCGAAGAACGGGGAAAGCACCCGTCCCGTACGGGTGCTAACCCCCCCACACCAGGAAACGCGTCAGCAGGCCCGAGACGCCCCGGCCTCGCGGGACGGCGTGTCGGAGTCACGGTCTACGCTCCCCATCACCTACGAGTCCTAAGGAAGACCGGATGTCCTACGACGATGACGACGAATACGAGTACCTGCCCGCGCTGATCACGGCCCTGACCGATCCGTCCGAGGAGGAGTGGACCATCGACGGCTGGCGGATCGCGCGGCTCGGCCTGGTCCAGGGGTCCGCCGACTACGGCACGATCTACGACCCGCTGGGGCCGGAAAGCTCGGGCTTTCCGATGCGGCCCGGCGGCACTCCGGTCTACCTGGTCTCCCGCGAGGACTCACCCAATGACCCGGTGGCCGCTCTGGTGCACCCCAGCGACACCATCCCGGTTCGGACGGAGGACTGGGGCGACCGTGTGGCGACCCCCTCCGGCCTGGCCGTGCTGCACGCGAACCCCACCAACAACTGGATCGAACCGGCCGCCCAGATACTCAAGCGCGCCTGGGCCGTACTGCACGCACGCGCCGCCGAGGGCGACGGATGGATGCTGGAGAACCTCCGCGAGATGCTCCAGCGCTCCTCGGTGGACCCGACCGACTGGCCGGTGGAACCGGTCGAGGGCGACTTCGCGAACGAGTGGCTGATGATCCCGGACGAGGCCGGCACCGGCACCGTGCTGGGCATCCTGGTCAGCCCGGACGGCTCCAGCACGACCGCGTGCCTGGACGCCGAGGGCAACACGGTGGCGGCCCTGCTCACCTTCGGCTTCTGACCCAACCGAGCCGACCCAGCACGGTGGCCCCCTCCGCATGAGGGGGCCACCCCGCAACCGTGGCTACTCAGGCCTTGCCGCCGCCCTGCCAGGCGGCGCGCTGGCGGAGGGAGACGCGGTTGCCGTCCGGGTCCGCGGTCTCGGTGCGGACGCCGAAGCCGTAGTCCTCCGGTTCGGGCTGCTCGAAGACCACGCCTCGCTCGCGCAGCACCTCGAAGTCCGCCCGCAGGTCGTCCGACTCGATGAGGAGCGGGCCGGGCGCGGCCGCGCCGGACTCGCGTCCGGCGGGCTGTCCCGCGGCCGGGGCGTGCGGCCAGAGGATGATCTCCAGCGGGCTGCCCGGGACGGCCACGGTCAGGAACCGCCCGTCGGGGCCCGGGTAGTCGACGCGCTTCTCCAGGCCGAGCCGGCCCGCGTAGAACTCCAGGGCGCGCTCCTGGTCGGTGACGTAGACCGTCACGTACATGATGTCGGTCAGCATCTCGCTGCCGTCCCTTCCTGCCGTCGGTGGTGCTCCACTGCTGTCCCGACGGATCGCGGCGGGCGGATGTGACGGACCCGCGGAACGGATTACGGCCGGAAGAGTTCGTCCAGGTGGTGGGTGAGGATCGCCAGCGCCTGTTCGCCGTCCCGCTGGCCGCCGAGGACGCTCGACCCCAGCCCGTTGACCATCGCCAGCAGCCCGGCGGCCGCCATCTCGACGTCCCGCTCCGGCGCGATCTGCCCGGCCTGTTGGGCGGCGCGGAGCTGCTTGACCAGGAAGCCCTCCAGGACGACGGGCGGCTGCGCGGCCTGCTGCTCCAGCACCTCGGGGTCGCTGAGCACCAGCGTGTAGTACGCCGCGTACGTCCTGGTGATCCGGCGGCTCTCGGCGTCCGTCGGCAGGATGCAGGACAGGATCGCGGTCACCACCTCCCGGGGGGCGCGCGCCTCGCCGATCCAGCGTTCCATCCGGGCCTGGAGCTGGGTGCCGAGCCTGGCCAGGGCGTCCAGCAGCAGGCCCTGCTTGGTCGTGAAGTAGTACTGGACGAGCCTCAGCGAGACGCCGGCCTCGGTCGCGACCGCCCGCATGCTGGCCGACTGCAGGCCCTCGGTGTCGGCGATGCGCAGCAGGGCCTCGGCGATCTGCCGTCGGCGCTCCTCGTGGTCGACCTTCCCCGTCGGATTCCCGGTCGGTTTGCCCGTCGGGTTGCCCGTCGGGTTGCCCGTCGGTTTGCCCGTCGGGTTGCCCGTCGGGTTGCCCGTCGGATTCCCGGTCATGTCGCGTCCTCCACAGTCCGCCCTCCACTCCTGGTACACCCGTATCATGCATGTGATACATATGTATCATGCGAATCAGCGAGTTCAAGAACGGCAAGGCCGAAGACCGCTTCCGCGCCGCCTACGAGCGCGCGCTGACCCAGCTCTGGCCCGGACAGCGGACGCCGATCGACGTTCCGACCGGCTTCGGCACCACCCGCGTCCACCGCACCGGCCCCGCGCACGGACAGCCGATCGTGCTGCTCCCCGGCTCCGGCGGCAACGCCCTGATGTGGCACCGGTACATCGACGAGCTCTCCCGGCAGCACCCCGTCATCGCCGTGGACACCGTCGGCGAACCCGGCGCCAGCGTGCAGACCGCCCCGATCACCGGCGGCCCCGACGCCGCCGACTGGCTGGAGGAACTGCTCGCCGCCCTCGACCTCCCGACCGCCCACGTCGTCGGCTGCTCCTACGGCGGCTGGATCGCCCTCCACCACCAGATCCGCCACCCCGGGCGGACCGCCGGCCTCACCCTGGTCGACACGGCGGGCCTCGCCGACGTCGGCCGACGCTTCTACACCTGGCTCATCCTCGGCGGCCTCGCCGCCACGGCCCCCCGCGCGCTCCGGCCCCGACTCGCCCGGGCGATCGGCAACAGCGCCATCCTGGAGACCGAGCTGATGACCCTGATGCGCGCCTCGATCGGCTTCCGCCGCCGCCTGCCACTGGCCACCACCCTCACCGACGAGGAGCTGGGCCGGCTGAGCGCCCCCGCGCTCTTCCTGCTCGGCGAGCGCAGCGCCATGAACGACGCCCGGACCGTCTCCGAGCGGCTGCACCGGCTCGTCCCGGCCGCCCGGGTCGAAATCGTGCCCGGCGCGGGGCACTCGCTGCCGACCGACGACCCGGCGGCCGTCATCACGGGGATCCTCAGCATGGCCGCGCGGCAGGTCGGTTGAGCCCCTCCGGGTCGCAGAACGGACGCAGGCCCGCCGCCGTCCCCCGGGAACGGGAGTCCGACGACGGGCCCGGGGCCCACGCCACCGTCACGCCACCTGGCGGCGGGCCGCCTGACGCCGCGCCACCTGGCGGCGGACCGCCCAGACCGCTCCGCCGAGGACGAAGCCGTAGACGGACACCAGCCCGTGGCCGTTCTCCTGGGCGAACCACATCGCCAGGCCCAGCGCCGGGACGCCGGCCGCCAGGGCGAGTTCCTTGGGCAGGCGGGTGCGGGTGAGGAAGGCGAGGGCGAGGGTGGCGCCGAGGAAGTAGGTGGCGCCGGAGCTGCCGGCGAAGTTGCGGGGGTCGGTGCTGGGGCCGCCGCCGAAGCCGAGCAGGCTGTCGATCCGGCCGGGCAGCAGGATGCCGGCCAGGAAGAAGCCGAGGGTGAGCGGGCCGCCCCAGTACCACTGGGCGAGCGCGGCCACGGCGGCGAGGGTGACGAGGTTCCACAGGCCGCCGAAGAGGCCGCCGTTCTGCATGAAGACCGAGGTGAACTCGCGCCACCAGCCGGACTTGGCGGGGTCCGCGTCCAGCGCGTCCATGGCGCCGGACCAGACCAGCTGGAGCAGGACGCCGCCGACGGCGATCGCGGTCAGGGCGACCGCCGCCCACGGGACCGGCCGCCCGCGCAGGGTGTCGCGACCGACCACGCCGAGCCCGCAGTTGACCATCATGACCATCAGCGCGGCCGTGGTCACGTTGAAGACGATCGCCCCCATGACTGCCACTCCCCCCGGACTCCGGCGTTTTCCAACACCGTTCGAAACCTGATGGCGCAAAGCTAGCACAGTTTTCGAACGGTGTTGGAAAACGATGTACGGTGGATCCATGAAGCTCACCAAGGAGCGCATCGTCGACGCGGGCATGGCCGTATTCGCCGAGGTCGGCTACCAGAACCTGTCCATGCGGCAGGTCGCCGACCGACTCGACGCCCACGCCGGCAGCCTCTACTACCACGTACGCGGCAAGGACGAACTGCTCGCCCTGATGGCCGACCGGGTCTGCCGCCGGGCCCACGACGCGGGCACCGAAGCCCTGGCCGCCCTCCCGCCCACCGCCACCTGGCAGGACCGCGTCGAGGCCCAGGCCGCCGCCCTGCGCCTCGAAATCAAGCAGCACCCCGGCGGCGCCCAGCTCCTCGCCGAGAGCCCCGGCACACTCAGCACCGGCGGCCTCGCCCTGATGGAACGCCTACTGCGCACCCTCCTCGACGCCGGACTGCCCCCCGCCCACTGCGGCATCGCCGCCGACACCCTGCTCAGCCACGTCACCGGCTTCGTGCTCCAGGAACAGAACCAGCCGGCCGCCGCGCCCACCGTCACCGCCGAGCTCTACGCCGAACTGTGCGAGCGCTTCCCCCTGGTCATGGGCGACTTGATCCCACGGCTGAGCCAGGACGAGAAGTTCGCGCGCAGCATCCGGCTGCTCTGCACGGGCTTCGCGGCACTCCGCTAGCCGGCGGGGCCCCGGGCAGGCGGGATCAGTAGATGTCGTCCGGGAGGCTTCGGCGCCACTCCTGGAACCGGTCGAACCGGTCGACGGCGTTGGCCAGTCGACTGTCCGGGGCCGCGAACAGCGACCGGATGGCACCCGCCGGGTCGAGGAGCGGCATCGAGTACACCAGGCGCTCGTCCAGATCATCGAGCACATCCTGCTCGTACTCCGTCAGGCTGTCCCGGGCATACGTCACCAGCGGGTAGCCGCCCGCCGGGGTGTCCGGGGGAGGCGGGACGGGGCTGCAGCGCCACATCACCCCGCAGCGCCGGATGAGCGTCTCGCCCAGGTACCAGGCAGCGACTGTCAGAAGCGGCGTCTCGGCGGCCCCGTAGACCGCCTCCCAGTCCGCGAACCGACTGCGAATCAGCGCTTCGAGCCGGTCGAGCGAGGCGGGCGTGAAGTCCCAGTCGCCGTCGTGCTCCTCCGTCCACGCGGGAAACGCCCGGCGCTGCGCGGCGAGCCATCCGGCCAGCCTGGGGTTGTCAGCCCACTCCGGACTGTCGATCTCATCCATGCGACCAGCCTACGGGCCGAGCGCTGCGACAAGGCGTAACAGTCCTGTGTGCAAGGTGGGTTGACGTTCAGCAAGGCGTCGAATCAAGGAGACGCGACCGCCTCCCGCCGTCTACTGTTCAAACTCTGGCGGCGCACACGTCAATCGGGGGCCCGTCTCGGCGCCGTCCACGCAACTGCCGTTATCAGCGGGCTCCTTGGGGGAGTAGCCACGTGACAGACCTGATATCCCGCCGCGCGCGCATCTGGGCGCGCGGCGGCCTAGCACTCGCCTGCACCGCCCTCCTGGCGGTCACCGGCCTGCCCGGCCTGCAGGGCACCGCCTACGCGGCGAAGGGCAAGCGCTGCGACGACATCTACCCGAGCGCCAGGGGCGGCCAGCAGGGGACGTCCTTCCCCTGGAACAAGTCTCCCGACAGCGTCCGGGACGAGTCCGCCTGGGACTCGTACGACTTCGACGCCCCGCGCCAGGCCTTCGACGGACTCACGCTCCCGTCGGATCCCGCCCAACAGAAGGCCTTCCTCGACCAGTTCGACGAGGATTACACCAAATACCCCGAGAACACCAAGGAGCGCGTCTACGCACGCTTCAAGAACTACGTGAATCGCACCGGGGGCAACAAGTACGGCACCTTCGAGAAGTGGCTCTCCGACGCCTACATCCTGCCGAACAACAACAACCGGCGCGGCGCCTTCTACGAGGAGAAGGTGGTCAAGGACCTCGGGCTGATCGGCCCCGACTGGCTCTGCCAGGAGGAGATCCCGATCCTCGACAAGGACGGCAACCCCGTCCTCGGCAAGGACGGCAAGCCGATGGTCCGCAAGTGGGACGCGGTCAACTACAAGACCAACGACTTCCTGGAGTTCAAGGCCGGCGGCGGCCGTGACACCGACCAGGACGCCCCGAACAAGGCCTTCCTGCAGGACCCCCAGCGCAAGGACGCACGCGTCACGTACGTCTTCGGCGAGGAGAAGAAGAGCGCGACCACGAAGTACATCGCCAAGGTCAACAAGGAAGTGGGTTCGGACCCGGCGGACCCTCGGGTGCGCAGCTACGAGCACCGGTCGACCGGGGTCCCCGTCTCCAAGTTCGACCCGAACACCTCCAAGCCCGACCCGTACATGAACACCGGAGCCAAGCAGCCCTCCGGTGGCGCCGCCCGGATCGTCGACGGCTCCATGCCCACCCCGAAGGACATGGCCGAGCGGATGGCACGCATCCGCGCCGACGACCCGACCGGACTGCGGGTGCGCGGCCCGGGCGGCGTGGACTTCTCCACCCTGCAGCTCTCCTACGTCGGCAAGCCGGTCAAGGGGCAGGCGCTGAACTACGCGTTCGCCGCCAAGAAGGCCGACGAGGACGAGGAGAACCTCGGCTGGGGCGGCCAGGAGAAGGCACAGCTCATCTCGGACTCCTTCTTCACCTGGCTCGCGCTGACACCGGACAAGTTCTGGGTGAACCTCAACCCCGACCAGCCCGACAAGATCATGGACCCGACCTTCGGGAAGACCGACGCCGGGCGAGTCCTGCTCCAGGCCGACCTGGAGATGAAGCACGACTTCGCCCGGGACGTGGACCCACGCCAGGGCATCGGCAAGAAGTTCGAGGACGCCATGCACGCCGCCGGTGTGCCCTGCCGGCCCGCCATCCGCAACTGGATCGTGCCCGATCCCGCGAAGATCCGCGCCGACGAGAACGGTGTCTACATCATCGACGCCCCGTTGAAGGTCAACTCCGAGACCACAACCATCAACACCCCCGGCCCGAACGGGGATTGCCAGGTCACCGACGCCCAGCGCAAGACCGTTGAAGGCCTGTTCCGCGAGATCGTCGTCCCAGACGTCGAACACAAGGTCAACACCGCCCCGCTGTACGCGGACCTGCGCCGCGTCTACAGCGCCCGGGTCGCCGCCGAGTACGTGCGGCAGCAGGACCAGCAGGAGGCCACCGACTACCGGTCGATCATCGACAGCAACGACGTCTCCCAGTGGCCGCTCCGGGGCGGGAACAAGAGCTGGACGCCACGCCAGACCTGGGAGGACTATGTGAAGTCCTTCACCCAGGGCGACTACAGCTTCCCCTGCGGGAACAACGGGCAGGTCTGCTTCGAGGGCGGCGTGGACTTCTCCCAGTCACCCAAGCAGGACATCGGCGCGACCGAGTTCACCGCCAAGCACAAGGACCTGCCGCGCTCCGCGCAGACCTCGGTGAAGGCGATGACCGACAAGGCCGACACGGCGGACCTGCTGCTCCTCGGCGGTGGCGGGCCGGTCGACAACGGCCCGACTCCGACGCCGACCCCGACGCCGACCCCGACGCCGACCCCGACGCCGACGGACACTCCGACGCCGACGCCGACCGACACTCCCACCGGCACTCCCACCGGCGGCCCGACGGACACCCCGAGCGCCACGCCCACCGGTACGCCCACCACCGCGCCGAGCACCCCGGCGGGTGGCGGCAGCGCCAGCCCCTCCCCGGCCCCGGCCCCGGCCGGCGGCAGCGGCAGCGGCAGCGGTAGTGGCGGCAGCAGCACCGGTGGCGGCGGAAGCCTCGCCCGCACCGGCGCGAACGTCCTGCCCCTGGCCGGCACCGCCGCCGCGCTCCTGGCGGGCGGCGCGGCCATGGTCTGGTGGCGTCGCCGCCGGGCCTGACCGCGCCCCACAGCCGTACGACCGGCCCCGCACCGCCTGGTGCGGGGCCGGTCCCGTGCTCAGCCCTGCTGCGGCGGGCGGCGGCGCAGGCCGAGCAGCAGCAGGACCACCGCCGTCAGCACCGCCGCGGTGCGCAGCACGCCCGGGGCCATCGACCAGCTGAACTGGCCCAGCGGGGAGCCGGGTTGGACGGCGCCGCCGCCCTGCTTGGCGTGATTCATCGCGAACAGGGTGGACGCGCTCATCGTGACCAGCGGGATGCCGAGGATCACGAACTTGCGCATCGTGTCGGAGATCTGACGGGTCAGGTAGCCCAGCCCCCAACCCGCCAGCATGGCCGGGAAGAAACCGGACACCGCGCCGCCGACCAGCAGTCCGCAGGAGAGCAGGATCAGCGGGGACGGCTTGCGGGCGCCCTTGCCCGGGGCCTTGCCGGCGATGGCGGGGGCGGCCTTCGCCTTCCTCTGCTTCCTCGGCTTCGCCGCGGCCTGTTCGGCGGCCGCAGCCGCCTGCGCGGCCGCCTCCTCCGCCGCCCGTTGCTCGGGGACCGGCTTCGACGCGGGCTGCGGCGTGTCCGAGAAGTCGAGCATCGTCATGGTCCACGGGCTCGAACTCTGCACCGTCGGCGGCGGGATCACCTCCGAACCGGTCTCGGGCCCGGCGACGCCCGGCAGGTCCAGCGACACGTTCGGGATGCCGCCGGTCGCGGCGGGCGCGGCCGACGGGCCGTACACACTGTCCTCGGACGGAACGCCGGGAACACCCGAGGCCGCAGCACCGTCACCGGAGGAGCTGGACGAACCAGACGAACCAGCTGAACCCGACGAGCCCGACGCCCCCACCCGCTCGCTCCAAGGCCCGCTCTTGCGCCACCACTCGCCGTCCGTCATCACCGACACCCCGCCTCGCCCGGCTCGCCCATGGAGAGCGCGGCCGCCCACCGAACCGCCCTCGGCCGTGACGCTACCCACCGTGCCCCGCCCGCGCGAGTCCGCCGCGATCACCCGTACGCATCGCTCCCCCGCAAGGGCGCCCGGCCGCACGAGGGGATCCCGTCGTCCGCCCACCCGACTAACCTAGGTCGAATGACCACACAGCAGGGCCCTCAACGCCAGGGCAGGACGCCCGCCGGCCCCCGCACCCTCGCCGAGGAGCTGCGGGCACGCCCCGACGACGCGCTCGCCGCCCTGCTCCGCTCCCGCCCCGACCTGCTGAACCCCGTCCCCGGCGACCTCACCCAGCTGTCCGCCCGGCTGTCCTCGCGCGCCTCCGCACTGCGCGCCCTGGAGCGGCTCGACCGCTTCACCCTGCAGGTCGCCGAGGCTCTGGCCACCGCCCCGGACGGCACCGGCCTGGCCGCCGTACGGACCCTGCTGACCGGCCCGAGCAAGGTCAAGCCGCACCCCGGCGCGACCCCGCTCACCCCGGCCGACCGGTCCGCCGTCGCCACCGCGCTCCCCCGCGCGATCGCCACCCTGCGCGACCGGGCGCTGCTCTGGGGCCCGGACAACGGCCTGCGACTGGTCCTCGCCGTGCGCGAGGCGCTCGCTCCCACCGCCGCCAACCCCGGCCGCACCGGCCTCGGCCCGACCCTCGCCGAGGCCACCGTCGGCATGTCCCCGGCCCGGCTGCAGCAGCTGCTCGCCTCCGCCGGGCAGCCGGCCACCCCGGACCCGGTCACCGCCGTCGCCGCCCTGACCTCCCTGCTCACCGACCGCACCCGCTGCGCCGCACTGCTCGACACCGCCCCCGAGCCCGCGCTGCGGCTGCTGGAGCGGCTGGTCTGGGGCCCGCCCACCGGCACCGTCCCGGACGCCACCCGCCCGGTCACCGCCGAGGACGCGCAGAGCCCGGTCGAGTGGCTGCTCGCCCGCGGCCTGCTGCTGCCCACCAGCCCGGGCAGCGTCGTCCTGCCCCGCGAACTGGCGCTGCACCTGCGCGGCGGCCGCACCCACCGCACCGTCGAACCGGTGCAGCCCGAGCCGGCGCCCGCCGCCGCCCCGCGCGATCCACACACCGTGGACGGCGCCGCGGCCGGCCAGGCGCACACCGCCGTGAAGACCGTCGAGGAGCTGCTGGACGCCTGGGGCCTCACCCCGCCGCCCACCCTGCGGGCCGGCGGCCTCGGCGTACGGGACCTCAAGCGCACCGCCCAGACCCTGGAGACCACCGAGCAGCTGGCCGCCTTCTGGCTCGAACTCGCCTACACGGCGGGCCTGCTGGCCCCCGACGGCGAGGCCGACGAGTGCTGGGCGCCGACCCCCGGGTACGACAGCTGGCTGCAGCTGGACACCGCCGAGCGCTGGTCCGCGCTGGCCACCGCCTGGCTCACCGCCACCCGGGTGTCCGCCCTCACCGGCACCCCGGACGGCAAGGGCAAGCCGCGCGCCGCCCTCGGCCCCGAACTGGACCGCACCCTCGCCCCGTCCGTCCGCCGCGCCACCCTCGCCCTGCTCGCCGAACTGCCGCCCGGCACCCCGGCCACCGCCGAGGAGCTGCTGCCCACCCTGCGCTGGCAGCGCCCGCTGCGCGGCGGCCCGACCGGCCCGGACGGCCGCGAGCTGCGCGACGACCTCACCACCTGGACCCTCGCCGAGGCCGAACTCCTCGGCATCACCGGCCGCGGCGCCCTCGCCGCCCCCGCCCGCGCGCTGCTCACCGCCGAGTCCGACCCGGCCGAGGTACTGGCCCCGCTGCTGCCGCAGCCGCTGGACCACGTGATCCTGCAGCCCGACCTCACCGCGATCGCCCCCGGCCCGCTGCTCACCCCGCTCGCCCAGGCACTCGCGCTCTGCGCCGACATCGAGTCCAAGGGCGGCGCCACCGTCTACCGGTTCACCCCGGGCTCCGTCCGCCGCGCCCTGGACGCCGGACGCACCGCCGCCGACCTGCAGACCTTCCTGGCGCAGCACAGCCGTACGCCCGTCCCGCAGCCGCTCGGCTACCTGATCGACGACGTCGCCCGCCGCCACGGCATCCTGCGGGTCGGCGCCGCCTCCTCCTACCTGCGCTGCGACGACCCGTCGCTGCTCGGCGAGGTGCTCGCCGACCGCCGCGCCGCCGACCTGCGGCTACGGCTGCTCGCCCCCACCGTCCTCGCCTCCCAGGCCGCCCCGGACGTGCTGCTCGCCACCCTGCGCACGATGGGTTACGCCCCGGCCGCCGAGTCCGCCGAGGGCGACGTGCTGATCACCCGCCCGGACAGCCACCGCACCCCACCCCGGACGCCGCCATCGCCCGTCCCCGACGGCCCGCCCAGCCCGGACGACACCCTGCTCGCCGCCGCCATCAAGGCCATCCGGGCCGGCGACCGCGCCGCCACCGCCGCCCGCCGCGAGCCCACCCCCGACCCCCGCCAGCTCCCCCGCACCGCCGCGGCCGAGACCCTGGCCGCCCTGCAGACGGCCGTCCTGCTCGGCGAGCGGATGTGGATCGGCTACCTCAACGCCGAGGGCATCGCCAGCCAGCGCATCATCGACCCGGTCAAGGTCGAAGGCGGCTTCGTCACCGCCTTCGACCACCACGCCGACGAACTGCGCACCTTCGCCCTCCACCGCATCACCGGCGTCGCGGAGCTGGACGAGTAACCGTTCGCGACGGGGCGTCAGTGGCTGTGCGCCTCCTTCATCTTCTCCTTGACCGCCTGGTCCGCCAGGCTGCCGATCTGCCCCTGCCCGACCGGCAGCGAGCCGCCGCCGACCTGGTCGGCGATCAGGAATCCGGGGGCCGCCAGCAGACCGCCGGGCCCCTCGCCGATGCCCGCGAGGGCGTGGGCGGAACCGGCCGAGGAGGCGGTGGCGGCGAAGGCCGTGCCCATCAGGGCGAGGGCGGTGAGAACACGCTTCGAGGTCTTCATGACCTGCTCAACGAGCGAGTACGGACCGTGGTCACTCGCAGCGACTGACGGGCGGACGCCGGCGAGTGGAAGGAGCCCGCCCACGTTCCGCGCGGAATGAGCGACACTGGAGGGTCTGCGTCAATCCAGCCTGTCAGCCAGTGGAGGGCTCCCCCGCGTGAACGACGGACCGCTCATCGTCCAGAGCGACAAAACTCTTCTCCTGGAGATCGACCACCCCAAGGCCGCCGACTGCCGCCGCGCCATCGCGCCGTTCGCCGAGTTGGAGCGGGCGCCCGAGCACGTGCACACCTACCGGGTGACCCCGCTCGGGCTGTGGAACGCGCGCGCGGCCGGGCACGACGCCGAGCAGGTGGTGGACGCCCTGGTGACGTACTCGCGCTACCCGGTGCCGCACGCGCTGCTCGTGGACGTGGCCGACACCATGGGCCGCTACGGCCGGCTCCAGCTGGTCAAGCACCCGACGCACGGGCTGGTGCTCACCACCACCGACCGGCCGGTGCTGGAGGAGGTGCTGCGCTCCAAGAAGATCGTGCCGCTGGTCGGCGCCCGGGTCGACCCGGACACCGTGGTGGTGCACCCCTCCGAGCGCGGGCAGATCAAGCAGGTACTGCTCAAACTCGGCTGGCCCGCCGAGGACTTCGCCGGGTACGTGGACGGCGAGGCGCATCCGATCGACCTGGACGAGGACGGCTGGCAGCTGCGCCCGTACCAGGCGCAGGCCGTCGAGGGCTTCTGGCACGGCGGCTCGGGCGTGGTGGTGCTGCCCTGCGGCGCCGGCAAGACGCTGGTCGGCGCGGCCGCGATGGCGCACGCCAAGTCGACGACGCTGATCCTGGTCACCAACACCGTCTCGGCCCGCCAGTGGAAGCACGAACTGGTCAAGCGCACCTCGCTCACCGAGGACGAGATCGGCGAGTACAGCGGGACGAGGAAGGAGATCCGCCCGGTCACCATCGCCACCTACCAGGTGATGACGACCAAGCGGAAGGGCGTCTACGCGCACCTGGAGCTGTTCGACGCCCGCAACTGGGGCCTGGTGGTCTACGACGAGGTGCACCTGCTGCCCGCGCCGGTGTTCAAGTTCACCGCCGACCTGCAGGCCCGCCGCCGACTCGGCCTGACCGCCACGCTGGTGCGCGAGGACGGCCGCGAGGGCGACGTGTTCAGCCTGATCGGCCCGAAGCGCTTCGACGCCCCGTGGAAGGAGATCGAGGCGCAGGGCTACATCGCGCCCGCCGACTGCTGCGAGGTACGGGTCACCCTGACCGACTCCGAGCGGCTCGCCTACGCCACCGCCGAGCCGGAGGAGCGCTACCGCTTCTGCGCCACCACGGCGACCAAGCGGCGGGTGGTGGAGGCGCTGGTCAAGAAGCACGAGAAGGACCAGACGCTGATCATCGGCCAGTACATCGACCAGCTGGACGAGCTCGGGGAGGTCCTGGACGCCCCCGTGATCAAGGGCGAGACCAGCAACGCCCAGCGCGAGAAGCTCTTCGACGCGTTCCGCAACAAGGAGATCGGCGTCCTGGTGGTGTCCAAGGTCGCGAACTTCTCGATCGACCTGCCCGAGGCCACCGTGGCCATCCAGGTCTCCGGGACCTTCGGCTCCCGCCAGGAGGAGGCCCAGCGCCTCGGCCGCGTCCTGCGCCCCAAGGCGGACGGGCATGCGGCGCACTTCTACTCGGTGGTCGCCCGGGACACCGTGGACCAGGACTTCGCCGCCCACCGGCAGCGCTTCCTGGCGGAGCAGGGGTACGCGTACCGCATCATCGACGCGGACGACGTGCTGTAACCGTAGGAACGTTCAGTAGCGGACACCGTCGCGCCCGAGGAAGATCACGCGCGCGGCGGTGTCCAGGGCGATGCCGACGTTGCGGACGACGGCGCTCAGCGGGTTGCGGTGGCGGCCCTGGACGGCGGTCGCGCCGGCCGGACCCGAACGGGAGGTGCTGTTCTGGGTGCTCATGTCTTCAACGGTAGGCACCCGACCGGCCCCCGGCATCACTCCAAAGGCCGTATCCACCGGGACGGCGGTCGTCCTCCGGGTGTACGGCACCCCCTGAGACCTGCAGGGCTGGAACCCTGAGACGGACGGGTCTAAGATCGTCCGCCTGCCCCCTCCCGAACCGTGGTACCTGGCGGTGTCCCGCAGGCAGCCGGGGGAGGTGCCGACCGCACGGCAACCGGTCGGCTGTACTCACCGTGAGCTCCATCGATCCGCTGCACCCGCGACCGGGGCAGCCGGGAAGGTTCGCTGTGCCCGCCACCCCCACCACCGACCCCCTCCAGCGCGAACGCGACCACCTCGCCGCGTCCCGGGCCGCGCTGCGAGCGATGCGCGAGGACGTCCAGTCGCTCGACCTGCGCGACGTGACCGGCACCTGGGTGTCCGCCGTCATCCTCCAGAACCAGATCGAGGCCAGGATCGCCGCCCTGGCCGACCTCGCCGACACCCCGCTGTTCTTCGGCCGCCTCGACTACCTGCACGCGATCAGCGAGGAGCTGAGCGAGGGCGGCACAAGAGGTGCCGCGCGAAGCGCGTCGAGCAAGGGTGGTGGTGGGCGACGGGTGGGAGAGAACTTCTACATCGGCCGCCGCCACGTCCACGACGCCGACGGCGACCCGATGGTGATCGACTGGCGCGCGCCGGTCTCCCAGCCGTTCTACCGGGCCAGCCGCACCGAGCCGATGGACGTCGAGCGCCGCCGCCGCTTCGGCTACACCGGCGGCGAGCTCACCGCCTACGAGGACGAGCACCTCACCGACCCGGCCGAGCTCGATACCGCCTCCGCGCTGCTCGCCGCCGAGATCGAGAAGCCCCGCGTCGGCCCGATGCGCGACATCGTCGCCACCATCCAGCCCGAGCAGGACGAGATCGTCCGCTCCGACGTCACGGGCACCATCTGCGTCCAGGGGGCGCCCGGCACCGGGAAGACCGCCGTCGGCCTGCACCGTGTCGCCTACCTGCTGTACGCGCACCGCGAGCGGCTGGCCCGGACCGGCACCCTGGTGATCGGCCCGAACACCGCCTTCCTCTCCTACATCGAGCAGGTGCTCCCGGCCCTCGGCGAGCTGGACGTCGCCCAGGCCACGGTGCAGCAGCTGGTCGCGCACGTCGAGGTGAAGGGCGAGGACGACCCGGAGGCGGCCCGGCTGAAGGGCGACGCCCGGATGGCCGAGGTGCTGCGCCGGGCGGTGCGGGCGGGCATCACGCTGCCCACCGAGCCCTGCGTGGTGGTCCGCGGCTCCCGCCGCTGGCGCGTTCCGGCGTACGAACTGGTCGAGATCATCGAGGAGTTGAAGGCCCGTGACGTCCGCTACGGCGCCGCCCGGGACGCCCTGCCGCAGCGCATCGCGCACGCCGTGCTGCTGAAGATGGAGCAGGGCGGCGAGGCCCCGGACGACCGGGTGCAGGACGCGGTGGCCCGCAACAGCGCGGTCAAGACCGTGGTCAAGGAGTGCTGGCCGGCCGTCGACCCGGCCAAGCTGGTGCTGCGGCTGCTCTCCGAACCGGAGTTCCTGGCCGAGTGCGCCGAGGGCGTGCTGACCCCCGAGGAGCAGCAGGCGGTGCTGTGGCCCAAGCCCGGCCGCTCGGTGAAGACCGCCCGCTGGACGCAGGCCGACGCCGTCCTGGTGGACGAGGCGACGGACCTGGTGCAGCGCACGCCCTCGCTCGGGCACGTGGTGCTGGACGAGGCCCAGGACCTCTCCCCGATGCAGTACCGCGCGGTCGGCCGCCGCTGCACCACCGGCTCGGCGACCGTCCTCGGCGACCTCGCCCAGGGCACCACCCCGTGGGCGACGGCGAGTTGGCCGGACGCCCTGCACCACCTGGGCAAGCCGGAGGCGCACGTCGAGGAGCTGACCAAGGGCTTCCGGGTGCCGGAGGAGGTCATCGCGTACGCCTCCCGGCTGCTCCCGGCGATCGCCCCGGGCCTGGCCCCGGCGACCTCGGTCCGCGACACCCCCGGCTCGCTGACGATCCGTCGGATCACCGAGTGGGAAGAGGCGGTCCTGGAAGCCTGCCGGGAGGCGCTGGCGCACGAGGGCTCGACCGGTCTGATCGCGGCCGACGCCCGGATCCCGCTGCTCGCCGCGGCGTTGACCGCGGCCGGGCTGCCGCACCTCACCCCCGGCACCGAGACCAGCGCCGATTCCCGGCTGACCCTGGTCCCGGCCTCGCTGGCCAAGGGCCTGGAGTACGACTACGTGGTGCTGGACGAGCCGGCCGCGGTGATCGCCGGCGAGCCGGACGAGCGGACCGGCCTGCGCCGGCTGTACGTGGCGCTGACCCGCGCGGTCTCCGGTCTGACGGTCCTGCACGCCGAGCCGCTGCCGGAGCAGCTGCGCTGACGACGCGGAAGGGGCCGGGTCTCGAACGCCCCGGCCCCCTCCCCGCACGACGGGCACGGCTCGCCCGACTGTCGGCGCTTCCACGCTCAGCCGTCGATCAGTGCCCGCCACTCGGCGACCTTGGCCGCGTCCACCGGCGTCTCCCACCCGTCGACGCGCACCGCGCCGCCGACGTGGAAGGCGTCGAAGCCCTCCGCCCGCAGCTCCTTGAGGTGCTCGGCCCGCAGGCCGCCGCCGATCAGGATCCGCTGGCCGTACCCGGGCTGGCCCGCGCGGGCCAGCTCGGCCGCCAGCGCCTCGCGCCCGGCGTCGACCCCGGCGGCCGCGCCGGAGGTGAGGAAGGTGTCCAGCCCGGGCAGGGAGCCGACGGCGGCGCGCAGGGCGGCCCGGTCGGCGCTGTGGTCGATCGCCCGGTGGAAGGTCCAGCGGCAACCGGCGATCGCCTCCGCGACGGCCGTGGTGGCGGCCAGGTCGACGGCGCCGTCGACGCCGAGGAAGCCGAGGACGAACTCCTCGGCCCCCTCGGCCCGCAGGGCGGCGGCCCGCTCGCACAGCTCGTCCAGGTCGCCGGGGGCGAAGCCGTCCCGGATCCGCAGCATGACGCGCAGCGGGATGCCGACGGCGGCCCGGATCCGGGCGAAGTCCTCGACGGACGGGGTGAGTCCGTCGGCGGCCATGTCGGTGACCAGTTCGAGCCGGTCGGCACCGCCCGACTCGGCGGCCTGGGCGTCCTGGGGCGTCAGCGCGATGACTTCGAAAATTGGTCTAGACATATTCGACAGCCTGCCACATCCGATCACCCCCGGCGAGACCGCACCCCCTTTCCGGCCCCCTTTCCGGGCGCGGGCCTCAGGCCAGCTGCCGCCCACCCGGCCCGGCCGGGCCCTTGCGGCGGCCCACCAGCACCAGCGCGACCATCGCCGCGACCGTCACCGCGGCCATCGGCAGCAGCCGCCACGTCCCACCGACCTGCTGCCAGATCGCGTTGAGGTTGACGCTCAGTGTCCACGGCAGCGCGGCGAGCCCCGGAACGGCCACCACGTACCACCCGCGCAGCGCGGTCAGCGCCATCAGCAGCGGAACGCAGACCATCGCGGCCCGCCACGGCAGGTCCAGGTGGTGCCAGCTGCGGTAGAAGGAGGTCGAGAGCACCAGGAAGGGGCTCGACAGCGCCGCCGCCACCACCATGCCCCGCTCCCGCCAGGTCGGCGACGGCAGCGCGTCGCGCGGCGCGGCCAGCAGCACCAGGGCCCAGAGCAGGAACGGCCCGTCCCACTGGAAGTCGTAGAGGAGTTCCCAGAGCCCACCGCCGATCGACGCCCTCAGCTGCAGCAGCAGGTCCGCCACCACCGCGAGGGCCGTCGCCCCGGCGAGCAGCCGGGCCGCCGTCCACCGCCCGAGCAGCACCGCGCCGGCCGAGAGCACCGCCGACCCGTTCAACACCCAGAAGGCCAGCAGGCTCAGCAGCACCCGCGTGGAATTCGGAGCCTGGTACCCACCCTCGTCCGCGTACATCATCACCGCCGCGATCCCCGCCACCGCCCCGGCCGCGAGCGGCGCGGTCAGCGCCGCCAGCCGCCCGCCCGGCGAGGTCGAGGTCAGCCCGGTCCGCATCCGCAGCCCGTACGCACCCAGGTCGAAGAGCTCCCGGACCTTGGCGAACCTGCCCGCCTCCGCCGTGGTGTCGGCGAAGACGACGGCTAGCTCGTCGCCGCGCTCGCGGCGGTAGCGGCCCGGGTAGAGCGCCAGCGCGGTCCGTACGGCAACAGTCGATTCATTCATGCGAAGGCCCCCCTGACCCTCGGACGGACAACGGCGACGGAGAGTCGGCGCTCGGCCTCGGTGGCCACGGCCCGCAGCCGCTCGGCCTCGGTGGCCAGCGCGCCCCGACCGGCGTCGGTCAGCGCGTAGGTGCGCCGGGCGCGGCCGTCCACGACCTCCTCGGCGGCGACCTCGATCAGGCCCTGGCCCAGCAGCCGGTCGAGCGCGCCGTAGAGCGTGCCGGTGCGCATCGTGACCCGGCCGTCCGAGATCGCGGCGATTTCCTGGATGAGCGCGTAGCCGTGCCTCGGGGCGTCGGCCAGCGCGGTGAGCAGAAGCAGCGTCGGCTCCTGCATGGAGCGTTCTGTCATGCGTCTATATATATCGCTGACCGGCATATACCGTCCACCCGAACCAGCCGACAGAATGAGCCGCATGCCCACCGCGACCGAGGACCTGCTCCCCGCCTGGACCGCCCTGCTGCACCACTGCGGCGCCGGCGACGACCCCGAACCGTACGGACGGGAGCTGCTGCGCCGCTGGTCGGAGCCGCAGCGCCGCTACCACACCCCCGAGCACCTGCGCGCGGTCCTACGGCACGTCGACGAGCTCGCCGGGCACGCCGCCGACCCGGACGCCGTCCGGCTCGCCGCCTGGTTCCACGACGCCGTCTACCGGCCCGACCGCACCGAGAACGAGGAGCGCAGCGCCGCCCTGGCCGTCCGCGCGCTGACCGCCGCCGGCCTGCCCGCCGGGCGGGTCGCCGAGGTCGAACGGCTCGTCCTGCTCACCGTCACCCACGACCCCTCCCCGGGCGACCGCGACGGCGAGGTGCTCTGCGACGCGGACCTCGCCGTCCTCGGCGGCTCCCCCGAGGCGTACGCGGCGTACGCGGCCGCCGTCCGGGCGGAGTACGACTTCGTCCCGGAGCCGGACTTCCGCGCGGGCCGGGCCGCCGTGCTGCGCCAACTCCTCGCGCTCCCGGCGCTCTACCGCACCCCCGTCGCCCGCGAGCGCTTCACCGCGGCCGCCCGCACCAACCTGACGGCCGAGCTCAAGCGGCTGGAGAACTAGACCAGTTCCCCCACCGGCGCCACCACCGAGCCGTGCTTGCCGCACACCCAGTGCGGCTCCGGCCCCAACTCCGGCTCCACGCTCAGCGCGTGCGGGTCCCCGTCGGCCGCGCAGGCGGTGCACAGCGGCCACCGCCCGTACGCCTCCAGTAGCGCGTCCTGGACGTCCTGGGCGACCAGCCCGAGCACGTACTCGGTGCCGTCCGGCCACTGCTCCAGCCACCAGCGGCGGTGCGTGACGGCCTGCTCCACCAGCGAGACGACGGCGGCGTCCGCCACGTCGCGCGCGGTGAGGTCGGCCAGGATCAGTGCCCGCGCGTTGTGCAGGGCGGTCTCGATGTCAGCCATCCGTCCATTCTCCGTCGATGCGCGAAAACGCCGCGTGGGCGGCCCCCCGAAGGGAGCCGCCCACGCGGACGAGGAATCAACCGATCCGATCGAAGCGATCAGGATCAGAAGTCCATGTCACCGCCCGGCATGCCGCCGCCGGCGGCCGCGGCGGCCTTCTCCGGCTTGTCGGCGATGACGGCCTCGGTGGTGAGGAACAGCGCCGCGATGGAGGCGGCGTTCTGCAGCGCGGAGCGGGTGACCTTGGCCGGGTCGATGATGCCCGCGGCGACCAGGTCGACGTACTCGTTGGTGGCGGCGTTCAGGCCGTGACCGGCGGGGAGGTTGCGCACCTTCTCCACCACGACGCCACCCTCCAGGCCGGCGTTGGTCGCGATCTGCTTGATCGGGGCCTCCAGCGCGACCTTGACGATGTTGGCACCGGTGGCCTCGTCGCCGTCCAGCTCCAGCTTGTCGAAGGCGACACCGGCCTGCAGCAGGGCGACGCCACCACCGGCGACGATGCCCTCCTCGACGGCGGCCTTGGCGTTGCGGACGGCGTCCTCGATGCGGTGCTTGCGCTCCTTGAGCTCCACCTCGGTGGCCGCGCCGGCCTTGATGACGGCCACGCCGCCGGCCAGCTTGGCGAGGCGCTCCTGGAGCTTCTCGCGGTCGTAGTCCGAGTCGCTGTTCTCGATCTCGGCACGGATCTGGTTCACGCGACCGGCGACCTGCTCGCTGTCGCCGCCACCGTCGACGATGGTGGTCTCGTCCTTGGTGATGACCACCTTGCGGGCGGTGCCCAGCAGGTCGATGCCGGCGTTCTCCAGCTTGAGGCCGACCTCCTCGGAGATCACGGTGCCGCCGGTGAGGATGGCGATGTCGCCGAGCATGGCCTTGCGGCGGTCGCCGAAGCCCGGGGCCTTGACGGCGACGGACTTGAAGGTGCCGCGGATCTTGTTCACGACCAGGGTCGACAGGGCCTCGCCCTCGACGTCCTCGGCGATGATGACGAGCGGCTTGCCGCTCTGCATGACCTTCTCCAGCAGCGGGAGCAGGTCCTTGACCGAGCCGATCTTGGAGTTGGCGATGAGGATGTACGGGTCCTCGAAGGTCGCCTCCATGCGCTCCAGGTCGGTGGCGAAGTAGGCGGAGATGTAGCCCTTGTCGAAGCGCATGCCCTCGGTGAGCTCGAGCTCCAGACCGAAGGTGTTGCTCTCCTCGACGGTGATGACGCCTTCCTTGCCGACCTTGTCCATGGCCTCGGCGATGAGCTCGCCGATCTGGGTGTCAGCGGCGGAGATGGAGGCGGTGGAGGCGATCTGCTCCTTGGTCTCCACGTCCTTGGCCTGGGCCAGCAGCTGGTCCGAGACGGCGGCGACGGCCTTCTCGATGCCGCGCTTCAGGGCCATCGGGTTGGCGCCGGCGGCGACATTGCGCAGACCCTCGCGAACCAGGGCCTGGGCCAGCACGGTGGCGGTGGTGGTGCCGTCACCCGCGACGTCGTCCGTCTTCTTGGCGACCTCCTTGACGAGCTCCGCACCGATCTTCTCGTACGGGTCCTCGAGCTCGATCTCCTTGGCGATGGAGACACCGTCGTTGGTGATCGTGGGGGCGCCCCACTTCTTCTCCAGCACGACGTTGCGACCCTTGGGGCCGAGCGTGACCTTCACTGCGTCGGCGAGCTGGTTCATGCCACGCTCAAGGCCGCGGCGAGCTTCCTCATCAAAGGCGATGATCTTGGCCATCTGAAGTGGTCCTCCGGGACACGGTCGACTGCTCGGACCAAGGGGTGCCCGCGACGGACGGCCCTGGTGTGCGGGGGTCCATTCCCCTACCGCTCCCGGGGGCCTCACCGACCCGGTCCGCTGTCACTCTCACGCTGTGAGTGCTAACGCCAATGATTAGCACTCCGGGTGGTCGAGTGCAAGCCCAATCGGCAACCCGCGAGCCGCCGTCGAGCCCCGTCCGCGAGCGCGGACGAGGACGCGAACGGGAACGCGAACGGGCCCGCACGACGCGTGTCGTGCGGGCCCGTCGAGAAGCAGGAGGTCCACCAGCGGTGGGCCGCGCCGAGCTCCTGGAGTCGGAAGGGGTCAGACCGCCGCGCGAACCATGTCCGCCTGCGGGCCCTTCTGTCCCTGAGAGATCTCGAACTCGACCCGCTGGCCCTCCTCGAGGGTGCGGTAGCCGTCCATCTGGATCGCGCTGTAGTGGACGAACACGTCCGCACCACCGTCGACCGCGATGAAGCCGTAGCCCTTCTCCGCGTTGAACCACTTGACGGTGCCCTGAGCCATTCCGAACTCCCCTAGTGCTGTGCTGGCCCTTCACGTGCCCGCAGGTCGCGGGCCCGGGTCTGGTTGAAGGCCGGCCCGGGGAACCCCCCCTGAGCGCAGCCGTGCACGCCGCAATCCTCCGCACAGAAAGCCGAACGGCTTCCGATGGGCGGTCGATTGCGCCGACCGCCGCTGAATGTATCCGGATCGACGCCCTCTGCAACAGGGCCAGCCGCCAGGAATTCCATAGCCCCGTCAAGAGACAAGGCCGAACAAATCGGGGTGAAATCGGCATTTCCTGCCGGACATAGCGGACGAATTACCCAAAACCCCGCAGGAATTCTGACATCCGCCTGACATGTTTCACGGCCCGGGACGCGAGTCGGTCTCAGCGTCCGGACGACCTCCGGCCAAGCACTGCGCGAGTCGGAAGGGAAGCCCCGTTCCCAGCAGAGCCACACTCTACTCCGACTTGACCCGGAAATATTCCCGCCGAAATGCCAGCGGCCGCCCGCACATACGGAGAGTCGAATTCCGTACGTACGGGCGGCCGGGAAGCGGGACGCGACGGCTCAGCAGCCGCCGGCCACCGCCGGGATGATCGAGACGTTCGCGCCGTCCTTGATCTCGGTCGCCAGGCCCTCGGCGAACCGCACGTCGTCGTCGTTCACGTACACGTTGACGAAGCGGCGCAGCTTCCCGGTGTCGTCCAGGATCCGGGCGGAGATGCCCGCGTGGTTCTGCTCCAGGTCGGCGATGACCTCGGCCAGGCTGGCCCCCTCGGCGGTCACCTCGGCCGCGCCGCCGGTGTAGGTGCGCAGGATGGTGGGGATGCGGACTTTGGCGCTCATGGCTCTCCTAGCGGGGGTGGGGGGTGGTTCAGGCGGACGCGAGACCGGCGGAGCGGAAGGACTCCAGCGTCGGGCGGATGACGGCGGTCATCCCGGCGTCGGAGACGGCGTCCAGCGTCTTCAGGCCGTCGCCGGTGTTGATCGCGACGGTCTCCTTGGCCGGGTCCAGCTGACCGGTCTCGACCAGCTTCTTCAGCACGCCGACGGTCACCCCGCCCGCGGTCTCCGCGAAGATCCCCTCGGTCCGGGCCAGCAGCCGGATCGCCGCCACGACCTCTTCGTCCGTGACGTCCTCGACCGCCCCGCCGGTCCGACGGGCGATGTCCAGCACGTACGGACCGTCCGCCGGGTTGCCGATCGCCAGCGACTTGGCGATGGTGTCCGGCTTGACCGGCTTGATCACGTCCCGGCCCGCCTTGAACGCGGCCGACACCGGCGAGCAGCCCTCGGCCTGGGCGCCGAAGATCCGGTACGGCCGGTCCTCCACCAGGCCGAGCTTGATCAGCTCCTGCAACCCCTTGTCGATCTTCGTCAGCTGCGAGCCCGAGGCGATCGGGATGACGATCTGCTCCGGCAGCCGCCAGCCGAGCTGCTCGCAGATCTCGTAGGCCAGCGTCTTGGAGCCCTCGCCGTAGTACGGACGCAGGTTGACGTTCACGAAACCCCAGCCCTCGCCGGCCGGGTCCCCGATCAGCTCCGAGCAGAAGCGGTTCACGTCGTCGTAGTTGCCCTCGATGCCCACCAGCTCGCCGCCGTACACCCCGGCCATCACGACCTTGCCCTGCTCCAGGTCGTGCGGGATGAAGACACAGGACCGGAACCCGGCCCGGGCCGCCGCCGCGCCCACCGCGCCGGCCAGGTTGCCGGTCGAGGAGCAGGACAGCGTGGTGTACCCGAACGCGCGCGCCGCCTCGATGGCGCAGGCCACCACCCGGTCCTTGAAGGAGTGCGTCGGGTTCCCGGAGTCGTCCTTCACGTGCAGCGGAGCGGTGAACCCGAGCTCCCGGCCCAGGTTGTCCGCCTTCACCAGCGGGGTCCACCCCGGGTTCAGGTTCGGCTTGGACGCCACGTCTGCGGGCACCGGCAGCAGCGGCGCGTAACGCCAGATGGAGGCCGGACCGGCCTCGATCCGCTTGCGCAGCTCCTCGGCCCGCTCGCTCCCGAACTCGTACGCGATCTCCAGCGGCCCGAAGCACTCCAGGCAGGCGAAGCTGGGGCCGAGCGGGAAGCGGGTGCCGCACTCCCGACAGGACAGGGCGGCGGCGGGGCCGAGGTCGACCGGTGGGGGTCCCCCCGGCCGAAGGCTGGGGGAGGGTGCGGCAGTGTCGATAGCCATGATGGCGGAGGCCTCTCTCCTCATCTTCCCCGTGGCGCGGTCGCGCCACGGGCCGGAATTGGCACCTGTCCCGCCGGGGCCTGTGGACAGCCGAGCGAGAAGGTTGCCGGGACGTCAACGGGCCGTTCCCTCAGTCCCTCTGGATGAGCTTGTGAAGTTGTGGTTCAGCGGCGACCCCGGCGTGCGAAGGTCCGACCGCTGTACGAAGACTGTATCCGAAGGCGTCCACCCTGAAAGGGACCGTCCGCCACGCGAGATGGCCCGTTCCACCCGACCTCGCCGAGGAGATTCACCGTGCCCGCCGAACCGACCCCCGCACTCCTCCCGCAGGCGGCGTCCTGGCTGCACCGCCGCTCGTGGAGCGCGGCCGACCGGCCGGTTCACACCCTGCTGGAGGCCAAGCGGCGCACCCGGCAGACCGTCAGCGTCGTCCTCCCCGCACTCGACGAGGAGGCCACCGTCGGCGACATCGTCCGCACCATCCGGCGCGAACTGATGGACCGGCTTCCTCTGGTCGACGAACTGGTCGTACTCGACTCCGGCTCCACCGACGCCACCGCCACCGTCGCCGCCGAGGCCGGCGCCCGGGTGGAACAACGGGACGCCATCCTGCCCCGGCTGCCCGCCGTCCCCGGCAAGGGCGAGGTGCTCTGGCGCTCGTTGCTGGTCACCCGCGGCGACATCGTCTGCTTCGTCGACGCCGACCTGCGCGAGTTCGACCCCGCCTTCGTCTCCGGCATCCTCGGCCCCCTGCTCACCGAACCCGACATCCAGCTGGTCAAGGCCATGTACGACCGCCCCCTCGAAGTGACGATGAGCGGCTCCGCCGCGGGGGAGTCCGCCGCGATCCTCCCCGCCGGCGGCGGCCGGGTCACCGAACTCGTCGCCCGCCCCCTGCTCAACCTCCACTGGCCGGAACTCGCCGGTTTCGTCCAGCCCCTCGGCGGCGAGTACGCGGCCCGCCGCTCACTGCTCGAACGGCTGCCCTTCCCCACCGGCTACGGTGTCGAACTCGGCCTCCTGGTCGACGCGTTGGAGCTGGTCGGCCTGGACGCCCTGGCCCAGGTCGACGTCGGCGTCCGACACCACCGACACCAGGACGGCCAGGCCCTCGGCCGGATGGCCGCCACCATCTACCGCACCGCGCTGGAACGCCTCGACCGCACCCACCGCCTCAAGGCCTCCGCCGACCTGGTCCACCCCCACCTCACCCAGTTCACCCGCGACCCGGAAACCCGCGCCTTCACCGCCCACAGCCACCCCGTGACCGCCCTGGAACGCCCCCCGATGCACACCGTGCCCGAATACGCGACCCGCCACTGAAACGTTTGCCGACCCAAGCCCCCGGCAAGATGCCAACCATGGGCGATCTCACGACCGAACGTTCGAGCGCGACCGGCACCGCCCCCGTCCTGGTGGCCTCCAACCGGGGACCGGTGTCGTTCAGCGCCGCCGACGACGGCACGCTGACCCTGCGCCGCGGCGGCGGAGGCCTCGTCTCCGGCCTCTCCGCGATCGACGACCCGAACGCCGTCTGGGTGTGCGCCGCCCTCGGCGACGCCGACCGCCGAGCCGCGGGAGAAGCCCCCGACGGCCGCCTCGACCTGGCCGGCCACGACGTCGGCGGCCAGGCCGTACGGATGCTGGACATAGACCCGGAGACCTTCGCCCACGCCTACAACGGCGTCGCCAACTCCACCCTCTGGTTCGTCCACCACCTGCTCTACGCGACCCCCACCGCGCCCTCCTTCGACGCGGGCTTCCGCACCGAATGGGCCGCCTACCAGGCCTACAACGCGGCCTTCGCCGAGGCCCTGGCCGCCGAAGCCGCACCGAACGCCGCGGTCCTGGTCCAGGACTACCACCTCTCCCTGGCCCCGGCCCTGCTCCGCGCGGCCCGCCCCGACCTGCGGATCGGCCACTTCTCCCACACCCCCTGGGCCCCGCCCGAGTACTACCGGATGCTCCCCGACGACGTCGCCCGCGCCGTCCTCACCGGCATCCTCGGCGCCGACCGGGCCGGCTTCCTCACCGAACGCTGGGCCCGCGCCTTCGCCGCCTGCTGCGAGGACCAACTCGGCGCCACCGTCGACCACGACGCGATGACCGTCACCCACAACGGCCGCACCACCCACCTCGGCGTCCACGCCCTGGGCGCCGACGCCGACTTCCTCCGCGAACGCGCCCACCGCCCCGACGTGGACGAGCGCCTCGCCGCCCTCCGCACCTCCGTCGGCGACCGCCGCACCATCGTCCGGGTCGACCGCACCGAGCTGAGCAAGAACATCGTCCGCGGCCTCCAGGCCTACCGGCACCTGCTCCGCACCCACCCCGAGTGGCACGACCGGGTCGTGCACATCGCCTTCGCCTACCCCTCCCGCACCGACCTGGCCGAATACCGCGACTACACGGCGTCGGTGCGGCACCTCGCCGACGCCATCAACACCGAATTCGCCACCCCCACCTGGCAACCCCTGATCCTGCACGTCAACGACGACTTCCCGCGCTCCCTCGCCGCCTACCGCCTGGCCGACGTCGCCCTCGTCAACCCCATCCGGGACGGCATGAACCTGGTCGCCAAGGAAGTACCGGTCGTCTCCGACAACGGCTGCGCCCTCGTCCTCTCCCGCGAGGCCGGCGCCCACAGCGAACTCAAGGACGACGCCCTCACCGTCAACCCCTACGACGTCATCGCCACCGCCGAGGCCCTGCACACCGGCCTCACCATGAGCCCGGGGGAGCGCGCCGACCGCACCAAGCGCCTCGCCGCCGCGGCCACCGCGCTCCCCCCGCAGCAGTGGTTCCTCGACCAGCTCAACGCCCTCTGACCGCCTCCCCCAAAGCACCCAACAGCTCCACCACACCCTCGGGCCCGTCGACCACCACATCCGCCCGGTCGGCGAGTTCGCGCACGGGCGCGTCCCCCACCGCGCCGGCGCACACCAGCAGCCCCGCCACACCCTGCCCACGCAGCTCCTCCACCGCCGCGAAGGCCGCCACGTCCCCCAGGTCGTCCCCCGCGAAGAGCACCGACCGCGCCCCCCGCTCCCGCAGGAACCCGGTCAGCGCCGCCCCCTTGTCCACCCCCGGCGGCCGCAGCTCCAACACCAGCCGACCGGGCTCCACCACCAGCCCGTACTCGGCGGCCAACTCCCCCACCGGCGCCCGCAACAACTCCAACGTCTCCTCCGGCGCCCCCGTCCGCCGGGTGTGCACCGCCACCGAGCGCCCCTTGTCCTCCACCCACGTCCCCTCGGGCGCCCCCACCCGCTCCAACAACTCCGGCAACGCCGCCCGCACCCCCGCGACCCCCGGATGCACCTCGGGCGCGGTCACCACGCCGCCCTCCCACCGCTCGGCCCCGTAGTGCCCCAGCACCACCAGCCCCGGCACCCCGTCGAACCCCCCGTACTCGGCCGCCAGCCCGGCCGGCCGCCCCGTCACCACCACCACGGCCCCCACCACGGCCCCCAACCCCCGCAGCGCCCCCACCACCCCCGGATGCGCCCGGGCCAGCGCCGGATCCGCCACGATCGGCGCCAAGGTCCCATCGAAGTCCAGGGCGACCACCGCATCCCCCGGCGCCGCCAGAATCGCCCGCAACCCGTCCCGCCCGGCATCAGTGACCGGCACGACCATCTCTTCAAGGCCCATACATCAGCCCATACCCCCACCCCCGCACCAACCCACCTACAGCACCCCCCACCCACCCTCCCGAAAGCCCCCCACCAACAGACGCCCCCTCAACGAGCCCCCCGCCGTGCCTCCCGAACCCGCCGCAAGCGATTCACCAGCACCGGCGCGGCCGCCAACGCCTCCTCCCGGTCCAACAGCCCGTTCAGCAGCTGGTAGTACCGCGTGGAGGAGAGCCCCAACTCCTCCCGGATCGCCCGCTCCTTGGCCCCCGCCGTCCGCCACTGCCGCCCCTCCAGCGCCAGCACCGCCCGGTCCCGCTCACTCAGCTCGCCCACCGAGGACACCTCCGCCCATCACTACGGAGTGTCATTCTCCCGCCGAACCCTGACACACTCTGCGGGACGACCACGCCCCACCGCACGGCTACCGTCGACCCATGATCAGCTTCGCCGTGCACATCCCCGCCGCCGAGCTCGCCCCCGAGCCCCTCGACCCGTCCCAGATCGTCTCCGGAACCCCCGAGGTCACCGGAAAGGTCCTCGCCGAGTCCCCCGACGGCCGCCAGCTGCGCGGCATCTGGCAGATCACCCCGGGCGTGGTCACCGACGTCGAGGCCGACGAGATGTTCGTGGTGCTCAGCGGCCGGGCCACCATCGAGATCGAGGGCGGCCCGACCCTGCGGGTCGGCCCCGGCGACTGCGCCGTCCTGCGCGAGGGCGACCGCACCACCTGGACCGTCCACGAGACCCTCCGCAAGGCCTACGCGATCACGCTCCCCGGCTGAGACCGGGAAGCCCCGGGTCCTACTGCTTGCGGACCCGGGCCGCCTCCTTCACCGCCGCGTCCTGCAGCCCGCCGAGCACCTGCTTCGGGTCCCCCGTGGCCGCCTGCCCGATCCCGGCCTTGATCCGGTTGCTGACCTCACCCCAGGCCGGGTCCCCGAACGGGTAGAAGCTCGCGTTGGTCAGCCCGACCGCGAACTGCTTGAGGTCCTCGTGCTTGGGATCGGACGACATCCGGTTGAACGCGTCCTGGGTCACCGGCAGCAGGTTGTACTGCTCGTCGAACTTCAGCTGGTAGTCGCGCGAGTAGACGAAGGACAGGAACTTCTTGATCTCGTTCTTGTGCCCGTTGGCCTTGAACGCCATCATCCAGTCCGCGACCCCGAGGCTCCCGGTCTTCCCCACCCCGTCCTTCTTCGGGATCGGCGCCGTCCCGAAGTCGATCTTCCCTGCGGACGCCATCCGCAGCAGCGTCGGATGCCCGTTCAACATCGCGACCTTGCCCGACGCGAAGTCCTGGAACACCGGCGTGCGGTTCATCTTGCCCGGGTCGGCGTAGGTCAGCCCGGTGCTCACCAGGTTGTTCTTCAGCCAGCTGAAGGTGGCCTGGTTCTGGTCGCTGTCGATGGTGTAGTTGCCGACGTCGTCCGAGATGCTCCCGCCGCCGCTCAGCGTCCACAGCATCGACTCGGCCGGCGCCTCCTCCGGCCCCAGCGGAAGCCCGTACGGGGTCACCCCCGGCACCTTGGCCTTGATCTTCTCGGCCGCGGCCCGCAGCTCGTTCCAGGTGGTCGGCGGCTGCGTGACGCCGGCCTGCCTGAAGATCGCCTTGTTGTAGAAGAGCACCCGCGACGACGACACGAACGGGATCCCGTACTGGGTCCCCAGTACCTGCCCGGCGTGCGCGAAGTTGTCCATGAACTTCGCCTGGGTGTCCATCGAGAGCACGTCCGCCGCCGGGTACAGCCGGTCCGCCGCGACCTGGTCGGCGAACCCGCCGGTCTGCAGCAGGTCGGGCGACTTCCCGGCCGCGATCATGTCGTCGACCTTCTTGCCGATGTCGGTCCAGCTGTCGACCTCGACCTGGACCTTGATGCCCGGGTTGGCGGCCTCGAAGGCCTTGGAGACGTCGTCCCAGTAGTGCTTGGAGCTGGTCTCGGCGCTCTCCCCGTAGTCCGCGGCGACCAGCTTGAGCGTGACCGGCCCGGCGCCCTGCCCGCTGCACGCGCTGACCGCGGTGAGCACCAGCGCTCCGGCCATCGCACTACCGAACACACGGGTGGAAACGTGGGCGCGCCTGTTCAACGCGGGTACCGCCTTCAGGGGATGAACTGTGAGGGAATCCGGCAGGGGGGACGCGCAAGACTGCCAAACCCGCTGTCCACTGGTCCACACCACTCGGCCCCACCCGCCGAGTAGTTACCGAAGTGCCCGGCTTCATTGCACGATGCGCAACAGCCGGCCGACACACCGCCCGCACCGACGGCCGGGGCCCGGCGGACGCCCCCGCACCCGAGACAAAGCTCACCCAGTATGGACCAGACCAATCCAGGAACTGGACTAGACCTCTTCGGCCCGACCAAGGGAAACTGTCCTCCGTGAAGCACGTCATCGCACTCGATGTAGGCGGCACCGGCATGAAGGCCGCGCTGCTCGCCCAGGACGGCTCCGTGCTGTTCGAGGCACGCCGACCGACCGGGCGGGAGCACGGCCCCGACGCCGTCGTCGCCGCCATCCTCGACTTCGCCGCCGATCTGGCGAACGAGGGCCGCAGTCGCTTCGGCGTCGCCCCGCTCGCGGCCGGCGTGGCCGTCCCCGGCACGATCGACGAGAAGAACGGGATCGCGGTCTTCTCCGCGAACCTCGGCTGGCGCGACCTCCCGCTGCGCACACTGCTCGGCGAGCGCCTGGCCGCCCCCGGCGGCCCCGCGATGCCGGTGGCCCTCGGCCACGACGTGCGCTCGGGCGGCCTGGCCGAGGGCCGGCTCGGTGCCGGCCGGGGCGTGGACCGCTTCCTGTTCATCGCCCTGGGCACCGGCATCGCCGGCGCCATCGGCATCAGCGGCCGGATCGAGGCCGGCGCCCACGGCTACGGCGGCGAGATCGGCCACGTCGTGGTCCGCCCGGGCGGACCGCAGTGCGGCTGCGGCGCCCGCGGCTGCCTGGAGACGCTGGCCTCCGCCTCCGCCGTCTCCCGCGCCTGGGCCGAGGCCAGCGGCGACCCCGACGCCGACGCGGCATCCTGCGCCGCCGCGGTGGACGCCGGGGACGACCGCGCGCTCGCCGTCTGGCAGCGGGCCGTCGACGCCCTGGCCGACGGCATCGTGCTCGCCCAGAGCCTGCTCGACCCGTCGACGGTGATCGTCGGCGGCGGACTGGCCGAGGCCGGCGACACGCTCCTCACTCCGCTGCGCGCGGCGGTCACCGAGCGCCTGACCTTCCAGATGCCCCCGGAGGTCGTACCCGCCATGCTCAAAGACACCGCCGCGTCCCTGGGCGCGGGCCTGCTCGCCTGGGACCTGCTCTCGATGGAGGTGACCGCGTGACCACCGCGGACCGTGACCGTACTTCCCTGGCGAATGCCCGACTCGTCCTGCCCGGCGGCGTCGTCGAGGGCGACCGGATCGCCGTCCAGGGCGAGCGCATCGCCGGCTTCGGCGGTGCGACCGAGCCCGGCGACCTGGACCTGACCGGCCACACCGTCGTCCCGGGCTTCGTCGACCTGCACGTCCACGGCGGCGGCGGTGCCTCCTACGCCTCCGGCATCGCCGAGGAGGCCCTGCTCGCCGCCCGCACCCACCTCGACCACGGCACCACCACCACCGTCGCCTCCACCGTCACCGGCGAGATCGACGACCT
>NZ_JBHVVI010000015.1:104203-116590 GCF_042883685.1 Kitasatospora sp. NPDC058190 | reverse complement strand
CTGCAGGGGGGACCCTGTGGGAGAGTAGGACGCCGCCGAACAATCATTCAGAAGAACCCCCATCCGGATTCCGGATGGGGGTTCTTCGCGTTTCCCGGTCAGGAGTTGGCCGAAAGCTCATGCGGCGTTCGCCTGCGGACTGTGTTCGGCCTGCCTGTGGCCCCTATGTTCGAGCCTCCCCGGCCCATCCATGCATTCATGACGGGAAGGACCTCACATGGCCTCCATCGACCGGCGCCGATTCCTCCAGCTGGGCGGTGCGTCCGTAGCCGCCGCAGGCCTCGGCGCGTTCCCGCCCGTGGTCAGCAAGGCTCTGGCCCTGCCCGCGATCAGCAGGACCCGTTCGATCGAGGACGTCGAACACGTCGTCATCCTGATGCAGGAGAACCGTTCCTTCGATCACTACTTCGGTACCCTCCGCGGCGTGCGCGGGTTCGACGACCCGCGCCCCACGCAGCTGCCGGACGGCCGGCCGAACTGGCACCAGCCCGCCGCCGCGGTGAAGACCGGCCGCTACCACGACCGCGGTCTGCCGGCCTCCGAGCAGGAGGTGTTGCCCTGGTACATCGACCCCCGGAACACCACCGAGCACCAGGCCGGTACCGACCACGGGTGGAGCAGCGGCCACCTCGCCTGGAACGAGGGGCGCCACGACCAGTGGCTGAACCAGAAGCAGGACGTTATGACGATGGGTCACCTCAAGCGCCAGGACCTGCAGTACCACTTCGCCCTGGCCGACGCGTTCACCGTCTGTGATTCGTACTTCTGCTCGGTCCACGCCGACACCGCCCCCAACCGCATCTATCTCTGGACCGGCACCAGCGACCCCCGCAACGTGTACGGGCGCAAGCCCAACGGCCCCGGTCTGTGGGAGCGCAACGGCACCAACGGCTACACCTGGACGACGTACCCCGAGCGACTGGAGTCGGCGGGCGTCAGCTGGAAGCTGTACCAGGGCGGTTCGGGCGAGCCGGGCACCCCGACGGACAACTACACCGACAACTCGCTGATGTTCTTCGAGCGGTACCAGGTCGCCGAGGGCGCGTCGGGTCCGCTCGTCGACAAGGGGGCGACCGACCACACGCTCAAGGAGTTCCGGGCCGACGTCGAGCAGGGCCGGCTGCCCCAGGTCTCCTGGATCGTCCCGCCGTACAAGTACAGCGAGCACCCCTCCGCCACGCCCACCGACGGCGCGTACTACATCAACCTCGTGCTGGACGCGCTCACTTCGAACCCCGAGGTCTGGGGCAGGACCGTCTTCCTCATCAACTACGACGAGAACGACGGCCTGTTCGACCACGTCGTCCCGCCGATGCCGCCGGTGGTCAGCCGGGCGGGCGGCCAGGGGCTGGTCTCCTCCGACCTGGAGGCGAGCCTCGGTGACGAGCTGCTCGACCTCGCGAAGTACCCGGGTGAGATGAGTCCGCTGGTCCCCGGTGCCGACCGGGGCGGGCTGCAGCCGATCGGCCTCGGGCCGCGTGTGCCGCTCCTGGTCATCTCTCCGTGGTCGCGCGGTGGTTGGGTCTGCTCGGAGACCTTCGACCACACCTCGGTGCTGCGGTTCCTGGAGGCCCGGTTCGGGATCGAGGAGCCCAACATCAGCGCCTGGCGCCGGTCGGTCTGCGGCGACCTCACCTCGGCGCTCGACTTCTCCGGCGCGGACGCGCGGAGGGTGTCGATCCCGGTTCCCGCGCCGATCGCCTCCCAGGGCAAGCCCTACCAGGTGCCGCTGCCTCAGCGGATGCCCACCCAGGAGCCGGGCACCCGTCCGGCCCGCGCCCTCCCGTACGACCTGCGGGTCAACGAGGAGGAGACCGACACCGCGGGGCGGTTCCAGCTCGAACTGGACAACCAGGGCTCGGCGGGCGCGTGGCTGTACGTCTACGACCGGACGGCGCCGACGGCGGCCCCTCGCCGCTACACGGTCTCGGCCGGCGACACCCTCGGTGACTACTGGCCGCTGACCGGCGCCGGCGGCTACCACCTCGTCGCCCACGGACCGAACGGCTCGGTGCAGGAGTTCGAGGGCACGGCCGAGGCCGAGCTGGTCGCGCGCTTCGAGCCGTCGAAGGAGCAGGTGCGCGTCACCGTCTCCAACAACGGGTCGACGACCCGGACGGTGACCGCCGGGAACGCCTACGCGAAGGGCCCGCAGCAGAGCCGCACCCTCCGCCCCGGCGCCTCGGCCCGGTTCACCTTCGACCTGCGCGCCGAGAGCCGCTGGTACGACGTCACCGTCGAGGCCCCGGACGGACCGGCGTTCCGCCGCCGCTGGGCCGGACACCTGGAGAACGGCCGCCCCGGCACCAGCGACCCCGGCCCGCGCTGATCACCACCCCCGTGGTGCCGGGCCGCGAGCGATCCCCGGGGATCGCTCGCAGCCCGGCACCGCCTCAAGTCCCGCCAGGCTGACCAGGGCGTACGGCTAGGCTGACCCGATGATCGAGGACGGCGCGACGGACAAGGGCAGCGTGACGACGGTACGGCGGATCGGCGAAACGATCCGCCGGCCGGTCGGCCAGTGGACGCCGGCGGTGCACGCCTTGCTGACCCACCTGGAAACGGTGGGTTTCACCCGGGCCCCGCGACTCCACGGCATCGACGGCACCGATGAGGTGCTCTCCCTGCTGCACGGCGAACCCGCGTTCTCGCCCTGGCCGCCGGCTCTGCGCTCGACCGACGGAATCAGCGAGCTGGGGCACTGGCTGCGCGAGTACCACGAGGCCGTCCGGGACTTCCGGCCACCGGTCGACGCGCGCTGGCAGGGCCAGGAGGACGAGTGGCGGCCCGGCATGGTCATCCGGCACGGCGACCTCGGGCCGTGGAACTCCATCTGGGACGGCGACCGGCTGGTCGGCTTCATCGACTGGGATTTCGCAGCACCCGGCCACGCCCTCGACGACCTCGCGCAGCTCGCCTGGTACGCGGCGCCGCTGCGGCCCGCCGATCAGCAGCGGAGAGCCGCGATCGTCGGCGAGCACACCCTGCGGAGCCGCCTCAACGCCCTCTGCACCGCCTACGGTGCGCCGCCGGCCGCCGTGCTCGACGCGCTGGACGCCGTCCAGTCCCGCGAGGCCGAGCGCATCGAACGACTCGGCGGGATCGGCCAGGAGCCGTGGGCGAGTTTCCTCGCCCGCGGTGACGCGGCCGAGATGACGGCCGAGCGGGCCTGGCTCCGCTCGAACCGCGCGGTCCTCCTCCTGGACGGCTCGGACGGCTCGGACAGCTCGGGCGGCTCGGGCGGCTCGGACGGCTCGGACGGCTGAACAACGGCGCCCCCGGCAGCCGTGGTTCAGCCGGTCGGCTGCGCGGGCCGCCCCGGCACCCACAGCGGCACGGGCCCGCCGCGCGGCATGGCGCGCGCCGCGTCCTCCTCCAGCCACCCGTCCACCCGCTCGGGGTCACCCTCGCCCAGGTCCACCAGCGCGGCGGCGGCGATCCGGGCGCAGCACAGCACGAGCGCGAGGGTGTCCTGGCGGCGGTGCCGCTCCCGCACGTACGCCGCACCGCGCTCCTCGATGCGCCTGCCGTGGGACGGCCCGTCCTCGGCGGCCAGCGCCTGCACCCCGTGCCACACCAGGGTCAGCGCGCAGGGCTCGGCCGGGTGTGCCACGCCCTCCCGGTGCGCCTGCTCGCGGGCCTCGGCCGACCGCTGCCCGAGCCACTCCAGGGCCGCCGGCCCGTCGTCCCCACAGGACCGGAGGACCAGCTCGGCGGCCTGTTCCGCGACGGCCCGCAGCACGGCCGGCGCGGGCACCCGCAGGCCGGGCGCCGGTGCGTCGCCGAACGACAGCCATGCGTCCGCGAACGAGGCCGCCCGTAGACCGCCCACCCAGCCGGGTGCCCCGCCGGTGCCGCCCAGCCATTCCTGAGCCCCCAGCCGGACCAGCCCCACCGCGACCAGTCGCGCCGCGTCCCCGTCCAGCCCCAGCAGCCGTCCATTCCGCACCACACACCCCCACCAGCACTCGTCACCCCGTGGGCACACATCCCACCACACCGGGAAGCGAACGAACTAGACAGGGGCACGTCACATCTTGGGACCGAGGGGTTCGCGCCCGTCGGGCGCGGCGGCGCGGCGACCGATCGGGGGAGGCCGGGGAGGCCCCGTGGCCGCGGCGGAGGACGGGACGGCCGTCCCGTGAGACCGGACGGCTCCGCCCGCAGGTGCCGGCCGGCGCCGGATGCTCGTGCGGCGCCGGTGGACCCGCGTCCGTCACCGCGAGGTGGGACGGCGGATCGTCATGGCAGCTTTCGGACAAGCTGATCCCCGCCGCCGATTTCCCGGGATCTCCATGGAATCCTCACGCCTTCACCACGCTAGGGTGACTCCCGTTCCGCCGCCGGAAGTCCGGCGGCGGAACGCTTCGCCGACCACCGATTCGACTGGAGTGAACAAGATATGAGTGTTCATCAGCTACTGAGGCGTGCGACAACCGCGGTGGTCGGCAGGGGGATCGGGGCGGCCGCGGCGGCGTTCGCGCTGGTCGCGGCCGTCGTCCTGGGCGGCACGGTCTCCGGGATGTCCGTGGCGGAGGCCAAGCCCGCGTGGGGCGGTTCGGGCAAGTGGGCGTGCTCCGGGCAGCCGGTCGCGGCCGGGAACGTCATCACCGACTACGACAGCAAGGGCTGTGGCGGGTACGGCTCCTGGTACCAGCAGCCGGCGAAGGACGGGATCTGGACCTGCTCCGGCTCCCCGGTGGTCGCCGGTTACGTGATCACCGACCACACCACCTCCGGCTGCCGGGGTATCGGCGCGTGGCGCCACAGCCTCGTCCACGACGGCATATGGACCTGTTCCGGCTCGCCGGTCGTGCCCGGGTACGTGATCAGCAACCACCTGCGGGCCGGTTGCGGCGGCATCGGGAGCTGGCAGCACAACCTGCCGCACGACGGGATCTGGACCTGCTCGGGTTCCCCGGTGGTGGCCGGTTACGTGATCACCGGCCACACCACCTACGGCTGCGACGGCGCGGGCTCCTGGCGCCACAACACCGCCCGCGCGGGCCTGTGGGCCTGCCCGGGCTCGCCCGTCCCGCCCGGCTTCCGCTCCACCAGCTACAACGCCGGCGCCTGCGACGGCCTCGGCGGCTGGCTGCTCGCCCGCGCCTGACGAGCAGTCCGGCCCCCTCCCCGCGCCCCGTCCGCACCGGGGCGCGGGGAGGGTCTCGTTCGTCCGTGCTCGGATCCGTTCGTCCGTGCTCGGATCCGTTCGTCCGTCGTCAGATCCGTTCGGCGGACCAGTACGGGTCGCGGCCGGTGAGGGCCAGCAGTTGGTGCTGGGCGTCGGCGTCGGGGGGTGCGGTGAGCGGGGGGTCGAACAGGCCGGTGCCGGCCAGGTTGCGGTAGCCCTGGAACTCCGCGAGGGCGTAGCGGGCGGCGCCGGGCGGCATTCGGCCGTCCTCGCCGAGGGCCCGGGCCAGGTCCCAGCCGTGGACGACGGTTTCGGCGGTCAGTTCGCGGGCGTACCCGCCGACGTCGCGCACGCCGTAGGACAGGTGCACCAGGAGGTCGGGGACGCCGGGCTGGTGGAGCGCGCGGACCGCGGTGTCGGCGGCCATGGCCCACACGCCGACGGGGTTGCGCCCCAGGACGTCGCCGTCGAAGCGGTGGCCGATCGCCTCGGGGGTGTAGCCGGCCACCGCCTGGCAGACCCAGAGGTGTTGCGCGGCGAGGTGGTTCACCAGGGCGCGGACGTCCCAGTCCCGGCAGGGTGTGGGTGCCGTCCACCGGTCCTCGGGGACGGCTCGTAGCAGGCGGGTCACCTCCGCCGCGGCGGCGATGTAGCGTTCACGGACCTCGGCGTGGAACCCGGGTGGGTGCGGACATTCCATCGGAGGGCCTCCCTCCTGCCCTGCTTACTCTCAGTAAATCGCTACTGGGAGTGACCTGCCAGGTTTCCCGAGGCCGGACCCCCTGCGCAGGCCGGACGGGCCGCCTGCGAGGGCCGGACGGCCACCAGGTGATCGCCGTGGGTGACCGGCGGGTGGCCGCCCGGCCCGTCAGCGGTCCGGGTCGGCCAGGACGGCCTGCGCCGCGTTGTGCCCCGGGATGCCGCTGACCCCGCCGCCCCGGACGGCCCCCGCGCCGCACAGCAGGACGTTCGGGTGGGCGGTGGCCACGCCCCAGCGGGCGGCGGCGCTGCCCGGCGCCTCGTCCTCGGTGGCGAACGGGAAGGCGAGGTCGCGGTGGAAGATGTGGCCGCCCGGCAGGCCGATCTCCCGCTCCAGTTCCGGCGGGGTCCTGGCCTCGACGCAGGGCCGGCCGTCGGCGTCCGTGGCCAGGCAGTCGGCGATCGGCTCGGCCAGCACCGCGTCCAGCTGCGCCAGGCTCGCGGCCAGCGCTCGTTCCTTGGCCGCCGGGTCGCCGAACAGCCGGGCGGGCATGTGCAGGCCGAACAGGGTGAGCGTCTGGAAGCCCTGCCGGAGGGTCTCCGGGCCGAGGATCGAGGGGTCGGTGAGGGTGTGGCAGTAGATCTCCGACGGCGGCGCGGAGGGCATCCGGCCGGCCCGCGCCTCGGTGTACGCGGTCTCCAACTGGCGGTAGCCCTCGGCGATGTGGAAGGTCCCGGCGAAGGCCTCGCGCGGGTCCGGGGCGGTGTCCCGCAGGCGCGGCAGGCGGCGCAGCACCATGTTGACCTTCAGCTGGGCGCCCTCCGGCGCGGGCCCCGGGTCCTCGCCCAGCAACCTCGCCAGGGTGGCCGGCGCGGCGTTCACCAGCACCCGGCGCGCCGCCGCCGTCGCCTCGCCGTCCCGGTGCCGGTAGGACACCTCGGCGTCGCCGCGGCCGTCGGTGGCGATCGCGGTGACCTCGCAGTCGGTCCGGATCTCCGTGCCGGCCGCCAGCGCCACTTCGGCCAGTGCGCCGGTCACCGCGCCCATCCCGCCGACCGGGACGTCCCAGTCGCCCGTCCCGTTGCCGATCACGTGGTAGAGGAAGCAGCGGTTCTGCCGGAGCGAGGGGTCGTGGGCGTGGGTGAAGGTGCCGATCAGTGCGTCCGTCAGGACCACCCCGCGCACCAGGTCGTCGGCGAAGGCCCGCTCGACGGTCTCGCCGAGCGGCCGCTCGAACAGGTCCGTCCAGGCGGCCTCGTCCCCGATCCGTCGGCGCAGTTCGGCGCGTGAGGGCAGCGGCTCGGTGAGCGTCGGGAACACCCGTTCGGCGACCTGGCCGGTCATCCCGTAGAAGCGCTGCCAGGCCTGCCACTCCCGGTCGGTGCCGGTCAGCGCCCGGAACGAGTCCCGGGTGCGGCCGGGGTCGGCGGCGTCCACCAGCAGTCCGGTGGGCTTCCCGTCCCGAACGGTGGGCGTGTACGAGGCGATCCGGCGCCGTCGCAGGTCGAGCCGCAGCCCGAGGTCACGGACCACCTTCCGCGGCAGCAGGCTGACCAGGTAGGAGTAGCGCGACAGCCGGGCGTCCACGCCGGGGAAGGCCCGGGTGGAGACTGCGGCTCCGCCGACCCGGGGCAGCCGTTCGAGGACCAGCACCCGCCGCCCGGCGCGCGCCAGGTAGGCGGCCGCGACCAGGCCGTTGTGCCCGCCGCCGACGATCACGGCGTCGTACCGGGAGGACGGGTGGGTGCTCATGGAGCCACGTTACGGCGTTTCGCGGGGGTGGGGAACAGTCCTGCACGGGGCGGTCGGCGGCCACCTCGGACCGGGTGCGGCCGCCGGGCCGGTCCCGCCGGACCGGCTGTCGGTGCCACTGGCTAGGGTCTGCGACATGGCGACAGTGACCTTCGTCGACGAGACGACATCGGGGCTGCGGCGGGACGCCTGGCGGCTGTGGCTCCCCGCCGACGAGGAGCGGTTGACGCTGCGCGAGCTGATCCGCCGCCGGGTGCTCCAGGAGGTGGCCGAGCACAACGCCCGCGGCTCCGAGATCTACCGCGGCCTGGTGCAGCCGACCGAGGCCGAGCGGACCCTGAACGGGTTCCGGCTGGGGGTGCCGGGCCAGGCGATCGATCCCGAGCGGCAGTTCCTGAGCGCGGTCGAGGCGTTCGGCCGCAACGGGTTCCTGGTGCTGGTCGGCGACCGCCAGGTCGAGGACCTGGACGCCGAGTTGGACCTGCGCACCGACACCGAGGTGTGCTTCCTGAAACTTGTACCGCTGGTAGGTGGCTGAATGACAACGACCGATCTGCTCGACCCCGCCGTCGGGCGGCTGCTCGACGCGCTCGACACCGGGCACGTGGACGCGATCGGCGCGGCGCTCGTGGAGGTCGACACCGCGGTCGGCGGCGACTGGTCCGCCGAGCGCGTGGCGCCGGTCCGCGAGCGGGTGCTGGAGCTGCACCGCAACACCCGGGCCGCGTTGGTGGCGAGCCTGGTGCGCTGGATGCTGATGCTCCGGCGGCCCGTGGAGACCGAGGAGGCGGCGCAGCGGCGCGGCGCGCTGATCCGGCTGGCCTCGATGGTCTCCCAGGGCTTTCCGCAGGGGCAGGCCCGCGAGCTCCGCGAGGACTGGTTGCACCTGATGGGCCGCCAGTGGCACCTCGCCGAACTGCACACGGCCGAGCGACTGATCAGCGACGAACTGGAGGCGGGCCGCCCGATCGACGGTGCGGTGGTCGCCGCCGTGCGCCGATCGGCGCAGATGGTCCGGCCTCACCACAGCCTCGTCATCGACCTCGCGGCCGCGTTGCCCGAGCCGCTGCTCAGCCCCGGCGAGGCCTGGGCGGACCAGGTCCTGGCCGCGCTCGACGAGCCCGGTTCGCCCGCAGGCACCGATCGGCCGTGGGCGGATCTGGTCAAGCACGCCGTCGATGCCAAGTCCGCCAAACCGACCGCCCGTTGGGAACGGACCGGGCGCGCCCTGATCGACGCGGTCGGCCCCGAGCGGGCCCGCGAGCGGATCACCGAATGGCTTTCGCTGGTCGGTCGTCCGCGCACGCTCGACCTGGTCGCGGAGCCGCGCGGCGCGGGAGTCGACCAGTTCGACCCCCACAACCTGGACGCGCTGCGCGGACTCGCCCTGCTGCTGGCCCTGACCCCGGCCCATCCGGACAGCGCCCGGGTGCTGGCCCGGCTGGTCGAGTCCGCGCTGCGCAAGGCACCGGGCATCGGCCCCCGGGCGCCCAAGGTGGCCAACGCGGCCGTGCACTCCCTCGCCCGTCTGGACGGCGAGGACGGCCTCGCCCAACTGGCCCTCCTCACCACCCGGGTGACGTACAAGGGGACCGTCAGGGAACTGGACAAGGCGCTCCGGGACCGGGCTGCCGCACTCGGTCTCAGCCGGGCCGAGATCGAGGAACTCGCAGTCCCCTCCTACGGGTTGACCGAGATCGGCCGACGCGTCGAACGCTTCGGCGGCGAGGCCCGGGTGGAGCTGGTGGTGGATGGCGCCCGCGCCCGCCAGACCTGGTACAACGAGGCCGGCCGTGCGGTGAAGACCCCGCCCGCCTCGGTGCGCCGTGAACACGCCGATCGGCTCAAGGAGTTCAAGGCCACGGTCAAGGACCTGGAGAAGATGCTGACCGCCCAGTCCGAGCGGCTGGAGCGGCAGTTCCTGGCGCGACGCAGCTGGCGCTACGGCCCCTGGCGGCAGCGCCTCCTGGACCACCCGCTGGTCGGCACCCTGGCCCGCCGGCTGATCTGGACCGTGGACGGCACCGCCTGTGCCTGGCTGGACGGCGCCCTGCGCACCGTGACCGGCGACGAACTCGCGCCCGCCGTGGACGCCTCCGTCGAGTTGTGGCACCCGGTCGCCTGCCCGCCCGAGAGCGTGCTCGCCTGGCGCGCCGTGCTGGAACGCCAGGGCCTCGTCCAGCCGTTCAAACAGGCTCACCGGGAGGTGTACCTGCTCACCGCCGCCGAGGAGCACACCCGGGTGTACTCCAACCGCTTCGCCGCGCACGTCCTGCGCCAGCACCGGTTCCACGCCCTGGCCACCGCCCGGGGCTGGCACAGTCAGCTGCAACTCGCGGTGGACAACTCCTTCGCCGCCCCGAAGCGGCTGCTGCCCGAGTGGGGGCTGCGCGCCGAGTTCCGGGTGCACGGCATGGATGCCGACTGGGGGGCGAACTTCACCTTCGAGCACCTGGGGACCGACCAGGTGCGCTTCTACCCGATCGACGCGCCGGAGAACGCCACCCACGCCGGCAGCGGCCTGTACGGTCCGGTGATGCGGCCCGGAGTGCAACTCGTCGAACCGGTGCCGCTCACCGAGGTGCCGCCGCTGGTGCTGAGCGAAGTGCTGCGTGACGTCGACCTGTTCGTGGGCGTGACCAGCGTCGGCAACGACCCGGCCTGGTCGGACGGCGGGCCGGACGGCCGGTACCGCGACTACTGGCAGTCGTACAGCTTCGGCGAGCTGTCGCAGAGCGCCCGTGAGCGCGGCGAGTTGCTGGCCCGGCTGCTGCCCCGGCTCGCGGTGGGGGAGCGCTGCACGGTGGACGGGCGCTTCCTGGAGGTCCGCGGCGAACTGCGGACGTACCGGATCCACCTGGGCTCGGGCAACATCCTGATGTCGCCGAACGACACCTATCTGTGCATCGTGCCCGGCACCGACAGGCCGGCCGACGGACAGCCTCAACTGCCCTTCGAGGGTGACCACATGCTGGCGGTCATCCTCAGCAAGGCGCTGCTGCTGGCCCGGGACAGCGCGATCACCGATCCGACCATCACCAGCCAGATCGCCCCGCGCTGACCACTCAGGACGCGAGCGGGCCCCGCCGACCGGACGGTGCGCCGGGCGGTGGGGCCTCGGCAGGGGCCCGCGGGAAAGGGGCTTCGGAAGCGGCAGTTGGGGGAATCCCGTCCGGGGGCCGGAGGCAACGGCGGTGCTGACGGTCCGCAACCCTCAACTCGCTTCCGTTCGGAGGAGATCAGCCCGTGCACGCACGTAGACGTCGCACCACGCTGCTCAGATCCCTGATAGCCGGCCTCTGTGCCGCGGTCACCGCCCTCGCCCTCGCGGCGGGACCGGCGCAGGCAGCGCCGGTCGACACCCACGGCCCCGCGCAGCCGGCCGAACAGCAGAACCGCTCCGCCGGGCCGACCGCGTCCTACGCGATCAGCACCCCGACGAACATCTCGGCCGCCTGCACGGGGCAGGACGCCGAGACCATCCAGGCCGTCGATCCGACGGCGAACGCCGTGTACGACACGTGGATGGGCTGCAAGGGCATCGGATTCGCGGGCTCGCCGGACGGCGGGGCGACCTTCGGTGCGCCGGTCACGCTGCCGGGCAGCGTTGGGCAGAAGGGCAGCCGCACCTGGGACCCGGCGATCACCGTCGCGCCGGACGGCACGGTCTACGTGGCGTTCATGGTCTCCCGCTCCGGCCTGACCTACCCCGTCGTCGACGTCAGCTCCGACCACGGCGTCAGCTTCAAGACGGTCAGCGCGATCGTCCCGCCGGACGCCAACAACTGGGGCGACCGGGACTTCATCACCGCGGGCCCGGACGGGACGCTGTACCTGACCTGGGACTACGGGCCGAGCGCGGCCGCGGTGACCTTCCTCTGCGCGCCGAGCGGCAGTTGCGCCTTCGCCACCGGCGACGTCAACGCGGTGATGCAGAAGTCCACCGACGGCGGCCGGACCTGGAGCCCGATGTCGCACATCAGCCCCGGCTACCCGAACAGCGGCGCCGACAGCGCGCCCGTCGTGGTCGAGCCGGACGGCTCGATCGACGTGCTCTACCAGGGCTACGTCGTCACCAACGTCCCCACCGACGACCTGACCGTCGCCTACACCTACGCGACCCGCTCCACCGACGGCGGCGCGACCTGGTCGCAGCCGGTGCGGATCGGCGGCGACGCCGGGACGATGAACAACGGCGAGTGGTGGATCGACGGCAGCGAGGCGCTCGGCCCGGACGGCACGCTGTACGCGACCTGGGACACCCAAGGTTCGAACAGCGACACCGGATGGCTGTCGTACTCGCAGGACCACGGCGCGACCTGGTCCGCGCCGGTGCAGGCGCCCGCGGACACCCTGAACGTCCCCCACATCATGCAGGTGGTCGCCGGGCCGCCCGGGATCGCGTACGTCGGCTGGCTGTCGAGCAGTGACCCGCGCGGCTACGCCCAGTACCTGCGGACCTTCTCGACGACGAAGGGGTGGCTGTCCGCCCCGGTCCAGGTCTCGCAGGGCTTCGGGACCGGCTCGGTGTGGCCCGGTGACACCTTCGGGTTCTCCGCGCTTTCGCCCACCCGGTTGGTACTGGCCTGGGGCAGTGCCGTCGCGCCCACCGCGTCGAACGACGACGTCTGGACCGCGACCGTCGGGGTGACCCTGCCGTAGCGTCCCTGACCTGACCTGACCTGAGCTGACCTGACCTGCGGCGTGGGGTGGAGGGCGGCGACCCGGCGGGGCCCCCCCCCGTCCAACCCGGCGGGAGCGGCTCAGGGGGCGGGGGGGAAGTCCCCGGGCGCGTCGGGGT